>CAYZLC010000060.1:0-10119 GCA_964479365.1 uncultured Dehalococcoidia bacterium | reverse complement strand
TCAGGATCGGGTTCATCGTCGCGAACGTCGCGTACGGGCTCCAGTTCGGCACGCCGTAGACGACAATGTCCGCCGGCTCCCCGCCCGAGGAGTCGCGCCGCGGTGGGTGCAGCGAGGAGATCAGGTCGGCCGCGGCCGCGCGCGTCTCGTCAATGCCGCCCGCCCAGCAGCGCCCTATCGTCGCGGGATTCGCTAGCACCGTCTCGAACTTGAAGATGCGCCGCCCCAGCGTGGACTCGATGTGATACCCCTGCTCCGCGAACACAGTGTGCATCCGGTTGTCCCGGACGGACATCGACATGCCGTCCGGCGTGTGCGTGTGCCGGATCGAGCGCCAGGTCGAGAGACCGACAGCGACCGACTTCCAGCCGCCGTTGAAGCCCAGATGGCAGGCGGCGTTGACGTAGACCGTGAGATCAGACTCAACCGCTAACCGGTGAAGGTCCACGTCGTATCCTGAAGGCGTTGTGCCGAGATCGACGATGTTGTCCGCGTCCTCCGCGTCGTGGCACTGCAGCCGATCGCCGAAGCGGCTGACAAGGTCTTCGCCAAGGATTCGGGCGAGCTCATCGCGCGTCCAGCGTCGGTGGAGTGCGTTAGCGCAGATGAGCCTGACGTTATCCTCCGGCACGCCGGCCTCACGCAGCTCCTCGAGAATCGCCTCAATCGCCAGACTGCGTACGGGGCCGAACGACGGCGCTGTTGGATCATCGAAGGCGATCAGCACGCGCGCGCCCGGCCGGACAAGCTCGCCGACGCGGGGCAGACCGATAGGGCGCGCGAGCGCCTCGTGCACTGCAGCCTTCTGGTCCTCGACGGGCGCGAGGCGGGGTCCGCCGCTGCCGCCGCCCACGAGCGTCGTGCGCTCAGGCAGCTCGATCTGGACGGTCGAATCGCCGTAAGGAACGTTCAGCTCGGGCATAGCACGGCGAGTATAGCAGGAACGCGTAGCCGTGGCAGCGCGCCCCACACGGGGCGGGTAGAATGACGCCAAGCGATAACGATGGGTGATGAACTTGAGCTAATCGGCCTGGTCGCGTTCGGCTTCGCCGTAGGGACCTACGGGACGATCATCGGGCTCGGCGGCGGATTCATAATCGTGCCCGCACTCCTTTTCTTATACCCGGACTATGAACCGGAGCAGGTTACCGCCATCTCGCTCGCGGTAGTGTGCGCCAATACGATTTCCGGCTCGATCGCCTACGCGAGGCAGGGGCGAATCGACTACGTCACCGGGCTCGTGTTCGCGGCATCGTCCGCGCCGGGCGTATTGGCGGGCGTTTTCCTCGTCGACCTCGTTCCGGAGCGTGGCTTCACGATCGCCTTCGCGCTGCTTCTGCTCGCGCTGGCCGGTCTCGCGCTGCGCGGTCCGCCGCGCGGCATCCGCCGCCCGCTCGCCGGCCCCGGCGTCATCGTGCGTTCACTGGTGACGCCGGAGGGGACATACCGCTACGGCTACCGGCTATGGCAGGCTATATCATTGAGCCTCGGTGTGGGCCTCATTTCGAGCCTGTTCGGCATAGGTGGCGGCGCTATTTACGTCCCGGCGATGATTTCGATGCTCCACTTCCCGGTCCAGTTCGCGGTCGCGACCTCACAGTTCATTCTGGCGTTTATGAGTGGGGGGGCAACTGCTGTGCACCTGGCCAAAGGGACCCTGGCGGGTGACCAACTGGTGAAGGCGGCCGCGCTGGCAGCCGGGACGGTGCCCGGTGCTCAGGCAGGAGCGCACATCGCTCGCCGTATGAAGGGACGGACGATAGTGAAGCTCCTCGTCGTGGCCTTACTGCTGCTGTCGGGGCGCATGCTGTTGAAGGGGATAACCGGGGCGTGAGGACGAAGGGTCTGAGTAGTGCTCAAGATTGAGGTCTCGTACCGGGCCATACTGCTGCTGGCGCTGATGCTCGTCTCGCTCTGGGCGCTGACGAAGCTCTGGCCCATCATCCTTCTCATTGTCACAGCGTTCATCTTCCACGCGGCGTTGCTCCCGTACGTTGAATGGCTCGTGAGCAAGAGAATCCCTCGAACCCTCGCCGTTTTGGCGATTCTGCTGGCGATCGTAGGCGCCCTTGCCGGTCTCTCGGCGCTCGTCGTGCCGGCGATGGTGGACGAGTTTGGCGATCTTCGGAACGACCTTCCGGAGGACGCGCAGGACCTTGAAGATTTCCTGCGCGACTTCGGCATCGATGTGGAGCTGTCAGAACGAGCACAAGATATCGATTGGGACCACATCATCTCCGGCCAGGCCGCCGTTGACTACGGACAGCGCGCGTTGACGGTGCTGCTTGCGACGATCACCGTAATCGTCCTAACGGCATACCTCCTGGTAGATACACCGCGGCTCTCGCGCTTCTTGTACCAGTTTGTGCCGCCGGGCCGCGAGCCCGAAATGGATCACTTTCTCAGCGCGATGAGCCGCGTGGTGGGCGGCTACATTCGTGGCCAGGTGGTGACATCTGCCTCCATCTTCGTCTACACACTGGTGGTGCTCTTGGCCGCCGGTGTGCCCAACGCGGTTGCGTTCGCTGTGTTGGCCGGATTCGTCGACATTATCCCGCTAATCGGTGCCACGATAGCCGTCGTCTTCCCGACTATCGCCGCCTTCCAGGAGTCGCCCACGCAGGCTATAATCGTGCTCGCTCTCCTCCTGCTCTACCAGCAGTTCGAGGACCGATTTCTGACGCCGCGGGTTTACGGGCAAACGCTGAACCTGCCGCCCCTGGTAGTGTTGATCGCGGTGCTCGTGGGAGGACAACTGCTGGGCATCGTCGGAGTACTGCTGGCGATGCCGGCAGCGGCTGTGGCCCGTGTGGGGTTCGATTACTGGATGGAGAGGCAAGGGCCGGTGGTGATTCCGGCAGGCCCCGCGGACGAGTCGCTGGCCCCGGACGAGGAAACTACCGAGAAGGAGGCCATGCGTGGCCGTCGAACGCGGCGTCGGAAGGTGTGAGGAGCACCACGCCGGCTCATATCGGCTACCCGGCGCGCCTCGTCTATTTTCGCGAACGACGAGAAAAGGCGAGCGACTTTGGTAGTATCAAGCGTGACGGATCGGTCACACGCTCGATCGGTTATTGGATCGTGAAGCTGTCCGTGTAGGTGCCGCCCGCGCCGCGGATGAATTGAGCGCTGAGACGTGTGTTTGAGACGGTAACCTTCAGGAAGCCGTACGTCGGGTTGAAGTTGCTGCCCATCCATCGCGCGAAATAGGCCGCCTCGGGATCGCTTGTGCTTGCGCTGTTGATAGACTTGCCGCCCGCACCTGACGTGATGATGACTGTTCCCGCGCCCTTGCCATAGAGCCCATCAGAGCCGGTATCCACAACGCAGTCGCCGTCGAACGAGCCTGGCGAGACGGCGGAGCATCCGGTGCGGAGCGCGATCTGCTTGCTACGGGCGAACGCGTGATCGTGTCCCTGGAGGTATAGATCGACCTTCTTCGAGATCAGGAGGTTCATGATGTCCGCGCCGATCTGGCAGGAGCCGCTGACCATGGAGATGCAGTACTTATGGACGCTCACGATCACCCACTTGATGCCGGCCGCTCGGGCCTGGTCGATGGTGTTGGCGGTCCAGTTGTAGCGCGCGCTCCCGGCGCTGTATGAATAAGTGCCCTCACCGGGAAAAGTCAGGTTGGGCGAGATGTTTATGAACCGGGCGAGCGGTTGACCAGCCGGGTAGTCGAAGTAGTACTGCTTTGCATAGGCGCCTGTTAGGCTTCCGAGACGGTGCGGCAGGCAGTCGTCGAACTTTGTTATCAATCCGTCGGGTCCATCATCCTCATGATTCCCTGCCACGAGTTCAAACGGAAACGATGAGCCCACTCGGCTCTTGACGAACTGGCACCAGGCAGATTCCGGCGACACGTCGCCATAGCTGAGATCGCCGATGGCGAGGAAGAAGTTCAGGTTGGCTCCACCCACGGCGTTGAGCACTGCCGACGTGTTGCCCGTGGCGCCGAGGTCGCCCGCCGCACCGAACGCGAACGACGAGGGAGTAGATGTAGGCGGTGGAGCTGGCGTTGGCAGCGGGGTCGGAGATGCTGCTGGGCTGCCCCACTGAACCGCAAGTTCCACGCGATTGGCAGCAGCTTCTGCGGAGTTGAACCCGTATCCGTCTGAACTCGCACTATCGACCGCGAGTGACATGAACGAGCCCGCCTTGGCCGCGACCGCCGACGTGATGGCCACCTCTTTCCAGACTCCGGTTACGCTCCCCGGCGTGAACGTTGTGATAGTGGAGCCTTTGGCCGGCCTGTTGCTGTAAGTCAGCGTGCCCTCACTCCATGTGTTGTCGGAGACCTGCTTGATGCCCTGCACACCGCCCGAGCCGTTCGTCACGAACATTCTCAGCTTGGCCAGCGAGACGGTCAGACCGACTAGTGGCCGTAGGTCGAACTTGAGATAAGACTCACGAAGGGGGGATACGTCTGATTGCAGGTCAGCATCCAGCCCGAAGCTGCTGTTCGGCATTTCGCTCGCTACGTAGGCATCGTCTGCCGCACTAAGACTAGTGGCGCCGGGTGTGGCCGCTGGCGCTGGCAAAACGGTCGGCGCGGCCGTGGGTGTAGGCGTCGTCGCCGATTTGGCAGTCGGGGTTGGCGTGCCCGTTGAGGACGGGCCGGGGACGACGACCCCGATGTCGTCGGCGAAGAGGACGTAGGCTTGCGCCGCGGTCTCGTTACCCAGCTGGACATTCGCGATCGGGACGGTCCCCAGAGTAGCAGACGATGTGGCGTAGACTTGAATCCCATCGACGCGAATTTCGACCAGCCCGGAGCCAGGGGCGCCTACGGTCGCCCGCAGTTCAAGGTCGTGCCAGGTGCTGAGAGGAATCACCTTGCTTATGGGGTAGTACGCGCCGCTATGCTTTACCCAGAGCTCGCCGCTTCCGTTCTGTCTGTAAAGGCTGATCAGCCTGTTGCCGGCCTCGTCGAAGAACCGGAAGAACGGGACGTTTCCACCCGTCGCTCCCTCAGCCTGGACGTTGAACGCCCCTTCTGTGCGAACATCCGATCGTTCAGGCTGCAGGCCTTTACGGATGAACGCTCGTGCACCGGAGCTGATAGTGGACCTAAGTTCTCCTGCATATTCGCCGCTGCTAACAACGTTCGTCTGGACCGTGGCGCTTGCGTCACCGGAGACCGTGACACTACTCCACGCTGAAAGGTCGCCGCTTTCGAAGCCGTCGGAAAGTATGAGGAGATCAGCGGCTGCGGGGTCAGCGTGAAGAATGAGCAACGCGGCCCCTATCGCGGTCACCGACAAGACTGCGACATGTGCCGTGTGCCGGACGAACCGAATCGTGTTTGCGTGAACCAGAATTAAACTTCATTATATTAATTGATGATTGGATTGGGCAAGTGAACATAACGGACTAGACCTATGTGGTGTATCCGCGAACGGCGCTCTTCATTCGCAGGAAGTACAGCCGCTCGTTTGGCCTCGGGGGGGTAACCACCGCGGGGGTTACCACGTTCCTATCTCTAACCGGTACCCCTGCGACGCCCGAGCGCCACAAGGGCCGGTGGATGAAAGGAGTCAGATGAGAGTAAGTGGTTGGATTCTCTTCGCGGCGATCATGATGATAGTGGTGGGCACTATGAGCGCCATTAACGGCCTCATTGCGTTGACCAAAGACGAGGTCTACCTTGTGACGAAGGAACATATCATCGCCTTCGACTTCACCACCTGGGGTTGGATACACCTGATCGCCGGGATAATTGTGGTGCTCGCGGCGTTCTCGTTGTTTAGCGGCGCCGTGTGGGCGAGAATCGTGGCGGCGATCCTTGCCGGCATATCGATCATCAGCCAGGCGGGGACAATTGAGGCGTATCCGTTTTGGTCCATCTCGATAATCGCGATCGACATCGCCGTCATCTTCGCCGTCTGCACGATGGGCAAAGCAGACGAAGAACTCGAACTCAGCATGTGACGCTCGGGAACACGCGCAGCGCGACGGAAGCGGGCTGCTGCAAGACCTTCAGCAGGATAGCGCTATCACCGGGGAGCTGAGCCGGCGTGGAATTCGCGCCGAGGCCCAGTCGCGGACGTCGCCAGCGGCATCGTCGAAATTGTGGAGCCCCGGATCGGACTCGAACCGATGACCTGCGGTTTAGGAAACCGCTGCTCTGTCCAACTGAGCTACCGGGGCTTGTGCAAGCGAGCGATGCATGCGGTCACAGAGCGAAAAAACTGGTGGAGATAGCGGGACTCGAACCCGCAACCTCGGCATTGCGAACGCCGCGCTCTCCCAATTGAGCTATATCCCCACCTGAAATGTCATTATAACCGGCGTGCTCCGAAACTTCCAAACGGACATCTTCAGCGCGCGCCTGACTAAGGCAGGAGTCCGGGGATGATCTCGATCAGGATGACTCCGGCGGTGATGTTCACCTCCCGAATCACGTCATCGACCGCGGGGATCAGGACTTCGCCGAATGGTCCGCTCACCACGTAGACATCGTTTTCACGCGCAGATATCACGTCTGTGACGTGGCCCAATTCGCGGCCGTCCTCGCTGCGGACGCTGAGGCCGATCAGTTGGAACCGATAGTACTCGCCCTCGGGCAGAGTTGCCAGGTCTCGCTCGGGCGTCTGGAGATAGGCGCCGCGCAGGGCCTGCGCCTGCTCACGCGTGTCGATACCGCCGAGCTTCAAATGGACGAAGCGCCCGCTGCGGCCGCTGCGCTCGATTTCGTATTCGTCTGAGGCAATGGTGACGGTCCGCCCCGGAGCCAGGGCGGTGGGCGGCGCGAGCGGCTCCGCTTTCAGGTCGCCGTGGACGCCGCGCGCGGCGAGAACCCGAGCGACGGCGACGTAGCCGGGCGCGATGTCGTCCAGGGGCGCTGCGCTAACCGATCTCCAGGACGGCGCGTGCGCCTTTGCGGATAGCCGCAACTTTGAGCAGCGTGCGCATGGCGTTGGCGATGCGTCCTTGCTTTCCGATCACGCGCCCCATATCCTCCTCTGAAACCTTCAGGTGGAAGATGATGTGGTCGCCGCCGTCTTCCTCCGTGACCTCAACTTCGTCCGGGTTGTCGACGATGGACTTGGCCATGAATTCGATGAGCTCTTTCATGCGGGTTACTCCTGGGTTTCAGCTGGTTCCTGGCTCTGCTCTTCGTTCGTGGCTTCTGGTTCGGTCTCGGCCTCTACCTCCTTTGTTTCAATCTCAGTCCCTGCCCCCGGTTCCTCTTCGGCGTCCGCCACCACGCCGGCTTCGGGCTCTGCTTCGCTCTCCTCTTGTGCTTCCGGCGCTTCGGTCGCAGGCTCGGCAGCCGGTGTCTCGGCTTCTGCCTCCGCTTCAGGCGCTTCCGTCGGGGCTTCGGGCGCTTCTTCCGTCGCCGCCTCTGCCTGTTCTGGTTCCGCCGCCGCCTCAGGCACCTCTGATTTCGGCTTGGCCTTCGTGTCGGTCGGTGCTGCCTTCGGTTCTGCCACCGCGGGCGCCGCAGCCACCACTTTCGCTTCCTTCTTCGGCGCAGGCGGGACGGCTTTGCCCTCGTAGCGCATCGGCGGCCGGCCGGCTCGCTCCATGACGCCGATGCGCGTCAGGAGTTTGGCAGCGGTGTCCGAGGGCTGCGCGCCTTTCTCGAGCCAGCGCACAGCTTCGTCTTCCTTGACGACGAGCGTTGCCGGGTCCGTCAGGGGGTTATAGTGGCCGATTATCTTGAGAAAGGAGCCGTCGCGGGGCGAGCGCGAGTCGGCGACGACGATGCGGTAGGCGGGCTGCTTCTTCTTGCCTACCCTGGACAGGCGGATTCGTAGCAATAAGCACCTCCGTACTGGATTGAGTGGTTCATTCGGCTACCGGAGGAACGGCGTGATGTTGGAGCCGCGGCCGGTGCTGATCATCTGCAGGATTTTCTTGGCTTCTTTGTACTGCTTGAGCAATCGGTTCACATCTGCGGGTTGCGTTCCGCTTCCCTTCGCGATCCGGCGCCGGCGGCTTCCGTCGATGATCTCCGGATGCTGCCGCTCTTGCTTCGTCATGGAGTAGATCATCGCTTCTACACGGTTGAAGAAGCTCTCGTCCATCTCGTCCACGTTGAGGCGGTTCTTGATCTGGGAGAGCCCCGGGATCATGCCCACGAGCTGCCCGAGCGGACCCATACGCTTGATGCGCTGGAACTGCTCCAGGAAGTCGTCCAGCGTCACCTGGCCCTTCTTGAGCCGCTGCGTGAGCGATTCGGCGTCTTCTTCCGAGATTTCCGCCTTAGCCTTCTCGATGAGCGTCAGCAGGTCGCCCATGCCCAGGATACGCGAGGCGAAGCGGTCCGGGTAAAACGGCTCCAGCGCGTCCGCCTTCTCGCCGACGCCGACGAATTTGATGGGGACTCCGGTGACAGCGCGGATCGAGAGAGCGGCGCCGCCGCGCGCGTCTCCGTCGAGCTTCGTGAGGATAAGGCCGGTGAGGGGTACGGCCTTGTGGAACTCCTCGGCGGCGTGGACGGCCTCCTGCCCGGTCATGGAATCCGCCACAAGGAGGACTTCCGTTGGCGAGAGGACCTTGTGCAGGGACTTGAGCGCGGAGTGGGCGTCTCCGTTCAGCTGGACGTAGCCCACGGTATCGACAACGACGGCAGTCGCGTTCGTGCGCTTCGCCTCGTCCAACCCCTTCTTGCTGACCTGCTCCGGCGTGACGCCCTCCGCAAGCGCGACAACGGGGAGGTTGAGCTGTTTGCCGAGCGAGGTGAGCTGTTCGGCGGCGGCGACACGCTCCGGGTCGGCGGCGACCATGAGCGGGGTGTCTCCGCCGCGCCGCAGGTGCAGCGCGAGCTTAGCGGCGGTCGTCGTCTTGCCGGAGCCCTTGAGGCCGACGAGCATGATCACGGTCGGCGGAGATTTCGCCTTCTGCAGCGCTGCCTGCCCACCTCCCAGCAGGTCGATCATCTGCTGGTTGACGATGTCGATGATTTGCTGCATCGGGGTCAGGCTCTTGGTGACGTCTGACCCCAGCGCTTGCTCGCGGACGCCGGCCACGAACTCCTTGACAACCTTGTAGTTGACGTCGGCCTCGAGCAGAGCTAAACGGACCTCGCGCAACGCCTCGTCGAGGTCCTTTTCGGTGATCGTGCCGCGCCCGCCCAGGCGCCGGAACACACCCTGGAGCTTATCGGTGAGTGAGTCGAACATATCTACAAAGAACCAGTGTACGTTTGGGCGGTGCGGAGGGCAAGGAAACATGCTTCACAATCAAATTCCTACACGCGTCTCCTCCGGGTGTCGCGAGAGTAGAAGCGTGGGTATACTTCGTTTGGAGAGACCTCTCTCCAGCGTGATGCCAGTTCGATCGGAGAGGCGCGCAGGGTGATGGCAGGACAGATGATTCGCAAGGAGCCGGAACTAATCCAGGGTGGAATGGGAGTCGGCATATCGAACTGGGAGCTGGCACGCTCGGTGGCGGAGGCAGGAGAGCGGCTCGGCCGGCCCGTCCTGGGCGTGGTTTCGGGCACGGGTCTCGCGATAACGATGGTCCTTAGGCTCAGGAAAGGGGATCCGAACACGAGGCGTGCCCTCGAGGCCTTCTGTGTTCCGGAGATCGGGCACGGAATCCTCGACAGGTACTGGCTCAGCACCGGCAAGTCATCCCTGTCGAGGCTGCCTCCGAAGCCGGAGGTCCTAGTCAGCGGCAGCGACGAGAAGAAGGCAGACCTGGCGAGGTTGGTGGTCGCTGCGAACTTCGCCGAAGTCTGGCTGGCCAAGGAAGGCCACAGCAGCCCTATCGGCATTAACTACCTCGAAAAGGTCCAGCTACCCCGCCTCCCTGAGCTGTTCGGGGCGATGCTCGCTGGAGTCGATTACGTCCTGATGGGCGCCGGGATACCCAATCAAGTCCCGGGCGTCCTGGACGAGCTTGCAGACTGGCAGGTGGCCTCGTACAAGGTCGACGTCGCCGGATCTGAGAGATTCGTGATGTCGTTTGACCCCCGGACGGTGATTCCGGAACGATACCGCGTGAAGCTACAGCGGCCAAAGTTCCTGGCTATAGTCTCCCACCACGCGTTGGCCCAGGCCCTCGCGCACAAGGCGACGGGAGAGGTCGACGGGTTCGTGGTCGAAGGGCCGACTGCCGGAGGCCATAATGCACCCGCGAGAGGGAAAGAGCTCAGCGAGAGCG
>CAYZLC010000059.1:0-10121 GCA_964479365.1 uncultured Dehalococcoidia bacterium | reverse complement strand
GGAGCGCGTAACGCCTCTTGGTTGCCGAGCCAGGATTCGAACCTGGATTATGGGATTCAAAGTCCCGTGTGCTACCGTTACACCACTCGGCACTGAGCCGTATGCGTTTGTCTGGTGCCGAAGGCCGGACTCGAACCGGCACGAGAGTTTCCCCTCAACAGATTTTGAGTCTGCCGCGTCTACCAATTCCGCCACTTCGGCGTTATGACAGGAGCCAAGCGTGACTTGGAGCGGGTGAGACCCGCTCCGGCTTCAATGATACCCAACCCTCCATCACGTTGCAAAACCCGCGCTCATCCGGTGGGCTCCTCAACCCGCTTGCTGCATCCGCTCCGCCACGTACCGCTCCCACCGCCACCCCTCCAGGAACTCCCGCGCCGCCTTGTAGCCGCTCTCATAGAGCCATCCCGGTCGGCCGCCGTCAGATCGGAAGTCCGTCGCGGAATAGGGGCCCGTCGGTATCTTCACGATCCGCCGCAGGTCCGCCTCCTCCAGCGCCTTCCGGTCGTGCGCGGTGTTCATAGTCCGCACCATCGCCCGCGTCATCGAGATCAGGCTCCGGATGCGCTCGTGGCGGGGCTGTCCTGCTGTCGGTTCCCACAAGAGCAGCCCAAACGTCGGCCACGGAGGCGCCTCGCCCGGGGGCGAGTCGAAATACCGTATCGGGAAGTTGCTCAGCAGCCCGCCGTCCACAACCCAGTGCTTCGCGCCGGGACTGGCCGCCTCTGCCACGCGCACTGGCATGAAGAAGTACGGGATGCTGATGCTCATGCGGACCGCCAGCGCCACCTCGAACTCATCTGGGTCCAGGCCCAGCTTTGCGACGTCTTGCGGCAGGACCATCAGCTCGTTGCGCGTGATGTTGGAGGCGACGACGTGGAGGCGGTACTTGAATCGCGCTGGCCACCGCACCGGCTGACGTCCCCGCGACGTTCTGCCAGCGGTACCCGGCCTCCTCGAACGCCTGCAACGCCCCGACGAAGGCGATACCTTTGACGCCCCCGCCTTCGAACACCCCATCCGCTCGTAGAGGCGAAAGCGTCATGCGGGCGATGAATCAGGTACTGCGCTGTGTAGAACTTGGCGCTGCCTCGCCAGTTCCGCCTCCGCGGCTTTTAGCAGCTCTTCCGGGTCTCCCGGTGACTCCTCGACACCCGCGCTCGCGAAGACATATGTGACGCCCGTCGCCAGCCGTCCCAACGCCGCCTTCAGGCCGTACACGTACAGTCCGGCCTGCAACGCGTACTCCCGCAACCTGGCCGGCACCTCTTCCGGCCCTATCTGGTCTGTCTTCCAGTCCACGATCTCGATTCCCTCTTCGGTCTCGATCACGAGATCGATGAATCCCTCGAGCACCAGCCCATCCACCACGACGGCGAATGGCATCTCGCGCAACGCGCGAGTGGCTGAGCGCGCCCGCTCGGCCGCCATCGATGACCGCAGGACCCAGCACACCAGCTTCTCGACCTCGCCAGCCCGATGCGGGATCGCCTCCGCCACCGCCTGCGCCCCGGAGAACGCCGCGATCATCGCGTCATCCGCGTCCATAGGCAGGCTCTGGATAGCAGCGTGGACGGCGCGCCCGAGACGCCTGCCACCCCGGCCCCGAGACCAAGGCTCGCTCTCGTCGTCCCTTTCGTCCTTCCTCAGTTCCCCGATCCCGGTAGCGCTCGTGTAGCGCCGGGTGGTGGCCGTGGCCACCAGCTTTCCGCGCGCCTTCTTGAACTCCTCCGGCGTCAATTCCTCCGCGCGATCGACTTCAAGATCTTCGAACGGGCGCCTGGCCGATTTCGTCTCCCTTTCCAGCTGCGGCCGCTGCTGCGCGTGATCCGCCGCCCCGTGGTCAATCAGTAGGCGAGCGCCGCACTCGCTCGAGGCGCGTTTGCCGCGATACAGGGAGGCAACCAGGTGGTCGCGCGCCCTCGTCGTCGCCACGTACAGGAGGCGGCCATACTCTGCGTCTGTGTGCTTCTTCTCCAGCGTTCCGACCCGGTCGGTCGGGCCAAGCTCGAAGCATCGGTTCGTGCTCTTGCTCCCGACGCAGACGGCGATCTCCCGGGTAGCTCGGTCGATCAGGTACGAGCCGGGCCGGTTCATCGGCGCCGAGCCGAGCCCGGCGACGAACACGATCGGGAACTCCAGCCCCTTCGCGCCGTGGATTGTAAGCACTCGCACGGCCTCCTCGTCGTCGTCAAGGCCGGCCCCTTCGTTGTCCAGGATGGCCCCTCCCGCACGGCTCTCCATCCAATTCACGAACGCCCGCAGGCTCGCCGGTTCCATCGCCTCGAACGCGCGCGCCTGTTCGACTACGAACCGAGCGCGCCGGAAGCTGTTGCGATTGCCGGCGTCCAGCATCCCGATCTCCACCTGCCCTCTGTCGGCCACAAACCGTTCCACGAGCGCGGCCAGCGAGGATTCATGCCGTTTCGTATGGTATGCGGCAAGCGCCACCAGCGCTTCCGCGACTTTGCCCTGCCTCTCCCCCAGCCGCCGCGATAAGTAGTTCCAGCCGCCCCCGCCCGCCTTATGCTCGGCCAGCTCGACGTCAGAGCAGGCGAACGCCGGACTGCGCAGCGAGGCCACGATTGCCACCTCGTCGGCCGGATCGTCGATCGCCGTGAGGCAATTGAGCAGGTCACGCACTTCCTGCGTCCGGTAGATTAGGCTCCCGCTCTCGACCCGGTACGGGATCGCGGCCTCCCCGAACGCCCGCTCGAGCGCCGGCAACACCGCCCGGGTCGGGATCAGCACAGCGATATCGCTCAGCGCGGCCGCCCCTTGGGTTCCGTCTCGCTCCTCAACCTGCCAGCCCTCCTGGAGTACCGCGAGGCAGTTCGCCGCGATCGCCCCCGCCTCGATCTCCCGCACCTGCCGCGCATTCAAGTCGCCGGTGTCGCCGCCGATCCACGCAACGCCGGGCCCGGCCAGCTCCGCGGCCGGTCGGCCGGCGTATATCGCGCGGTACTCCGGTTGCACGTCCTGCTCCCAGCCCGGTCCAATCAGCGGCTCGAATACCTTGTTCACCCAATTGAGAATGCCGGCGCGCGACCGCCGGTTGAGCGCAAGTTGCGCGAAACTCCCTCCGCCGGCATCGACCTTTCCTCGCGTCTGCGAGTAAATCGCCATGTCGGCACGCCGGAAGCGATAGATCGACTGCTTCGGGTCGCCCACGAGAAACAGCCGCCCGGACTCGATAGCGCCGCTGTCCGGATCGGTCGCGAACGCGAGCGCGATCTCCACCTGCAGCGGGTCCGTGTCCTGAAACTCATCAATCAGCATCACTGCGTACCGGCCGCGAAGCGTCTGAACGGCCTCACGGTTGCCCCGTAAGAGGTCGCGTGCCAGCGAGATGAGGTCGTCGAACTTCAGCGTGCCGTCCCGCCCGCGCTGGTACGCATCAGCGCGCACGAAGCGAACGACCAGCGGCAGCACCACCGAAAGGGCCTCGGCCCGGCAGGCGCGCAACGTTTCGTTAAGCGTATCCGCTATCCGAGATGCAATTTCTCTTACGCGGTTGACCGTTTCCTTGCCCCAGGTGGCCTGGTTGCTGACGTTCCAGTTGGCCTTGAGAATCTCGCCTCCCACTGCCAGCGCGGCTTCGCGGTAAGCGGCACCTCGCAGCAACTCCCTTACGAGCAAAGCGAGCCGCTCGACCTTCCCTCGCAGCTTGTCCTCCGGCGGGGCCGCCTCAAGCGGCAAGGCTTCCAGGGCCGCATCCATTGCCGCGATGTCCGGCCAGGCGAACGGACCGGCCTTCAGCGGACTCGCTTCAAGCAGCGCTGATAGGTCCGGGCGTTTCGTCAGCTCAACGGCCAACGTTTCCAGGTGCCACGTAGACAGACCCAGTCCCAGCGCCCGGTCGATGGCACGGCCGGCGCCATCGTCGGCACCGAGACTCTCCAAGTACACTCGCCAGCGTTCGTGGAAGCGGCGCTCCGCCATCACCTCGTCCTGAACCCGGAAGGACGGATCGATGCCCGCCTCGGCCGCGAACGAGTATAGGAGCCCCTGGCAGAATGAGTGGATCGTTGAGATCTGGGCCCTGTCGAGCGAAGCCAGTGCCTGCTCAATAGCCTCTGGGCTCTCTGACCTCTGCTGCCTGGCCGCTTCTAGGCCTGCGCGCACACGGTCCCGTAGCTCTGCCGCGGCTCTTTCCGTGAAGGTGATCGCCACGATCCTCTCGATCGCCTTTCCCCCGATCACAAGTGCCACTAGCCGGTCGACGAGAGCCGTCGTCTTGCCCGTGCCCGCGCCGGCCTCGACGAACAGCGTTTCGTCGAGCGAGGAGCGAATGCGCTCGCGCGTTTGCCGATCTTTTGCCTCGTGATCGACAGCCTGCCGGGTCACAGGCGTTCTTCTCCAGCGGCGGCCCGCCCGACGTCTCGCCACGGCGCCATGGCCTCATCTCCTTCTTTTGATGCTATCTCGATATCCCGGCGTCGCGAGCAGATGCGGTCGTAATCGCAATACCGGCAGTTGTCGAACCGGCCATAGAACTCGTTGTCCTCCCCGGGCACCGCCGGAAAGGCGCCCGCCCGGATGCCCGCCATGATCGCCTCAACGGTTCGCCCGAACGCATCTCGCCGCTCGGGCGCCGGATCATACTCCACCGACTCGAATCCACCTTTCTGGGTGATGAACCAGTACAGCGCGTGTACATACTCGGCGTCCGGCGCTGCCGCCATGTATACCGGAAGCTGGAGCTTCTTGCCGCCGGCAAGCGGGTCCTCCGGCTTGATCTCTTTGAAGTCCGTCGTCCCGCCCGACTTGTAGTCGATAACCCACGCGCTCTTGCCGTCGGGCGTGACGTCTACGCGGTCCACCCTGCCCTTCATCGCGATGCCGGCGAATTCGGTTGGCGGAATCTCTATCTCGAAATGAGCGGGCACAGCGCCGGTGCGTTGCCGGAAGAGCGTGTCCTCCTCGAGGAACCTGCGCAGGTCCGCCTTGATCGTCCTCGCTTCGTGCGCGCTGTACACGCTCAGACCTGTCAAGCCGCGCTCCTCCGCCGCCGTCAGCGCCTCATCCGCAAGGCGCAGCAAAAAATCAGTATCATCGGGCGTCCACTGCTCGGCCTGCCGCGGTCGCCCACGTTCCTTCTGTTCTCCGAAGAAGCGGTGGAGTATCGCGTGAATCAAGTTGCCGCGAGTCGCCGCATCCATCATGTCGCGCTCCTCCGGCTCCTCCACAGGGTAGAGTCCGAGGACGGACTTCGAGAAGTACCGGAACCCACACACAGCGTAACTCTCGAGGGACGTCGGCGAGACGCTGCGCTGAAGCTCCAGCCAGGACCGCTGCTTCAGCCCGGCGAGATTCCCATCCCAGGCCGTTAGCCGGGGGCTCCGTCGGGCGCGCAGCATCGAAATCGCCGGCCAGAGGCGGTGCTGCGGCGCCAGCAAGTCTCCCGCCCGGCGCTGGCCGGTCGCCCATCGATACCCAGCCTCCTCACGCCTAACCAACGGCCCCGCCAGTGTTACCGAGAGCGGAGAGCGGCCGCGCCGCAGCCACCCGTCCGCCGAACGATGACCGCGGAGGTCGGAGGCCGTCTTGATGCTCGCCTCGCGCCCCGCGGCCGCGTCTCGCATCAGTGGGGACGGGTAGTATTCGCGGGTGCCACCCGGCTCGCATAGAGGTGCAGTCCACACAGCGGCACCGTCGCCGGCCGCCCGCACTGCTCGCTCCGCCGCCTTCCGGCTACGCTCGACGCGCATGTCCACGTCCTCTATAAGTGGGTGGTGCTGCCGCAGCTCCGCCCAGACGCTATCGTCCACCAACGCGTCCGTCCCTGGACCTGCCGGCAGCGACCCTTCGTATGCGCCACAGAGGACGATTCGCTGAAAGCGCAGGCCCGCGGCCGCGCGGTAGTCTGACACGGCGACCCCGCTACCCAGGCTCCGCAGCCGCATGGTTGCAGTCTCGAGGTTCGCGCGCAGAGCTTCGCTAAATGCCGCGAGGCTGAAGCTGCCTCCAACAGCGCCGACGGTGCCCAATTGCTGGACCTCGCCGAGGACGTCCGGCAAGGCATCGTCTGCCGGGTCGAAATACTCTTCGACGATCCGCGCAAACGCAGCTATCAACGTCTCCGCCGGCTGGGGCTCAGACACGGCCTCCAGGCGGGAAATCAGGCTCTCGACGACGTCTCGTAGTTCCAGCGCCTGCTCCCTTACGTAGCCCTGTGAACGAACGCGCGCCTCGTTGCCGGCCGCCTCGTGATACGTGATGGACGACTCGATATCGCGCACGAGCGCCGCCAGCGCCTTGGTCCAGCGTTCTGCACCCCTCGTTATTCCCGCCTCTCGCGAGACCCGGTCCCACGCCGAGGGTAGCGCCCGAACCTTGCGGTCGCCGGCGGGGAGCCATTCGCGCATCGGCGCGATGCTCAAAACGTCCATCACCGCCGTCCGCGAAAAGTCCAGCCCCGGCAGCTGCGCCAGCCCTAGGACACCCCGCCCGGCACGCGTCTCTATCAGCGGAATCCCGGGCAGCGGGACCGCTGGAAGTTCAGCGGCTTCGAACGCCTCACGCAGGAGGCGACGGTAAGCCCGGTCCACGCCATGGAACACTGCCACCTCATGCAACGCCACGCCGGACTCGAGCGCCGACAGCACTTCGCGGACCACCTCACGCGCCTCGCTCGCCGGATCGGGCGCCAGAATGAAGGTGGCCTCGGGATCGCTCTCCGGCTCATCGAGCACAAGGAAATGAGGAGCCGTCTCGGCGATCGCGGCCAGCAGGGCCGCCTCCCCCGCAGTTTGCCCTGCCGGTGGGACGGCATAAATCGCCCCCAGTTCGGCTATGCTCACGCGGCCTGTACGCACGCAAGACGCCGCCTCGTCCAACAGGTCCTCGTCGTCGTAGAACTTGGCCGTCGCTTCACGGAACCGGTCGAACAGGCGGAGCACCTCCGCTAGCTGCGCGCCTTCCTGCGCACCAGCGTCTGCCGCTCGGCGGATCCCGCCCCGTCGAAGCCGGCGGAAGATCATCCGCAGCGCCCGGGCGTACCCCGGTAGGTCGCCCACGCGCGCCAGCGTGCCGCGCGACTCTCGCGCCACCTGCTCCGCCACGTAGTCGCCGATCGGGCGGGCCAGCGGTACGCGCCCCGCTGCGGCCAGGTGCCCGGCCGCCAGCGTCTCCGCGACGCGCGCCAGCATCTCGAAACGCACGCCGGCGAACGGCCCCAGCTCCGCGAGCCTACGCCGTAGCTGAAGCCCCGCCGCATGCGAAGGAACGATCACCGTTACCGGTGCGAGCGGGTCGCGGCGCCGCTCGGCCGTTATCGATTCGAGCGCTGAGTATACGTCGGGCATCCAGCGCCCACGATCCGTCAACCGCGAACGCCTGTCAAGGAGAAATCGTCACCTATCAACAAGGAAGAGATGGAACTGAAAAGATCCTCAGGCCGGACTCATGTCATTCCGAACCGGCTGTTTCGGTCATAGCATCCGCAGCCGGGTCAACGGTCGATGTCGAACTACGCTCGGCGCCAACTCGCGAGGAATCTTTCGCTCCTCCATCGAAGTCGTCGCTCAAGTTCCTCCTCGGGACTGTGCGTGCTAGACAGCTTCTGGTGAGAGTTTGGCGAGACTCCTTTGTGATACTGACCTCACCGACCATATAGCTCTGTATCCAGGAGGCGGTGGCATATGTCCGAGTCCGTAATGGTTATCGTGTCCGACCCCGATGACGCGAAGCACGGTGAGATCAACCTCGTGGAGAGCCTTCAAAAAGCGGCGCGCCTCGTCGAAACGTTCCTTGAAGCAGGCTTCGACCAGTCCCGCATTCGCGTCTTCACCAGCTCCGAGATGGACATGCGCGTCCGCCACCGGCCGGTAGTGGCCCTAGTCACGGGCGACGAAGCTCCGGACGAAGCTTCGGAGGCGCCGGACCAGACCGAAAAGCGCGCCGTTACCTCCGGTACGACGGAACAACCCGAAAAGCGCCCAGTTGCATCCGGTACGAAGGCGGAGTCCCGCAAGCACCAGGAAGTCGCCGCCACACCCTACGAGCAAAACGGCGTCCGCTTCTCAACCGCCTTCCGCCCCGCCTGAGCCCGTGGCGAAGATCCGCGACAACCTCCTGTGTAGATGCGCCCCGGTGGGGCGCATTCGCCCCGCACGCGAGTCTGCATTTGTTGACAAGCCGCCGCCCGCGTTCCGCTTCTCGTCGCCGAATGCTACACTGAACCAGAGCATGGCCCAACGAACAAAGCGCCAGGACGAGGAGCCTGCCCTCGGAGCTCTCCCTCAGCTCCCGCCTGACATGAACATCGAAGCCCTGTTCCTGCACCGCTACGACGGTCAGGGCGAGCGGGACATCTTCTCCAAAGTCGCCGAATTCACGATCGCCGACCAGGCGCGTGACCGCCAGATCTATCCCTTCTTCCAGCCCCTGGATAACAACGATGGCCCGGAAGCCCAGATCTACGGCAAGCGCGTCCTCATGTTCGGCTCCAACAACTACCTCGGTCTAACGCGCCACCCCTACGTCGTAGACTCGGCCACCCGCGCCGTCCTCAAGTACGGCACTTCCATGACTGGCTCCCGCCTTCTCAACGGGAGCACCCACATGCACGAGGAGCTGGAGCGTCGCATCGCGAACTTTGTTCACAAAGAGGCCGCGGTCGTCTTCACGACCGGTTATCAGGCCAACCTCGGCGTCATCTCTTCGCTGGTCGGCCGCCGTTCTGTTGCCGTCGTCGACAAAGCGGACCACGCCAGCATCTACGACGGCTGCCGCCTCGCCGAGGGCGAGATGGTGCGCTTCAAGCACAACGACGCCGACCACCTGGAATCTGTCCTCAAAAGAAGCGCCCAGGATCGCGCCTCCCTCGTCGTAATAGACGGCGTCTACAGTATGGGCGGCGACATCGCCGACCTGCCCGGCATCGTAGACGTCTGCCGCCGCCATGGAGCGCGGATACTCCTCGACGACGCTCATGGCATCGGCGTGCTCGGCGAGGGCGGTCGCGGCACCGCGAGTCACTTCGGGCTGGAGGACGAGATTGACCTCATCATGGGTACCTTCTCCAAATCCCTCGCATCCATCGGCGGATTCGTCGCCGGCCCGCGCAAGGTCCTCGAGTGGATCAAACATTTCGGCCGCACCATGATCTTTAGCGCCAGCCTCCCCCCAGCCTCAACGGCAGCCGCGCTCGCGGCATTGGATGTCCTGGAGCGCGACCCGGCGATGGTCGAACGCCTGCGGACCTTCAGCGCGCGCTGGCGCGATGGGCTGCGCGATATGGGAATCGATGTCGGCCGGTCCGAGACTCCAATAGTGCCGGTTAACGTGGGAGACGAGTACACGACTGTGATCTTCTGGAAAGCGCTGCTTGAGGAAGGCCTCTACACCAACCCCGTACTCTATCCTGCCGTCCCGAAGGCCATGCTCCGCACCAGCGTCATGGCCACCCACACACCGGAGATGGTGGACAAGGCCCTGGAGCACTTCCGAACTGTCGGCCGCAGACAAGGTCTCCTCTCCTAGCGCCACGCACAGCCCCGCTGTCTCGGTCGCTCCCTTCAGCGCCAAACGCGACCCTGACGAATTCATCAACCTGCCCTGGCGCATCTACCACGGCAACCCGAACTGGGTCCCTCCCCTCCTCCGCTTCCAGCGCGAGCTCTTGTCGCCGAAACACAACCCGTTCTTCCAGCACGCGGACGTCTGCCTCTTCCTCGCCCGTCGGAACGGCGATGTCGTGGGCCGCATCTCCGCCCAGATCGACCACGAGCACAACCGCTACCACGATGAACGCACCGGCTTCTTCGGCTTCTTCGAATGCGAGAACGACCCCGCCGTCGCCTCAGCCTTGCTCAGCGCTGCCGAGGAGTGGCTCCGCGCCCGAGGGATGGAACGCATACGCGGGCCGCTCAACTTCTCGATCAACGGCGAGGTCGGCTTTCTCGCCGATGGCTTCGATTCAGCCCCGCAGGTCCTTATGCCCTACACACAGCCGTACTATCTTGACCTCCTGGAAGCGTTTGGCTACGCGAAGGTCCAGGACCTCTTCGCCTGGCGCTGGGAGAGCCAGCCCGTCCCCGAGGGCCCAGCCCGCATGGTGCGCGAACTTCGTTCGCGCCCTGAAGTTAGCGTTCGTATCGCGAACATGAAGCGTTTCG
>CAYZLC010000058.1:0-10347 GCA_964479365.1 uncultured Dehalococcoidia bacterium | reverse complement strand
TCACTTCCGTCTGCGCGCGTACGACGGCAACAATCACTCGGCATACTCCAACACCGCGTCTGCAACAACGCAGCCCGCGCCGGCCGCCCCCTCCAACCTCACTGCGACGCCCTCAGCTGGACGAATCACGTTGGCCTGGACTGACAACGCCTCTAACGAAGGCGGCTTGAAGCTCGAACGCTCGACCGACGGCGTCAACTTCACCCAGATCGGCATCCTGGGCCCGAACACCACAACCTACCCCAACGCCGGCCTAACCTCCGGCTTGACGTACTACTACCGCGTCCGCGCCTACGACGGCCCCAACCACTCCGCCTACTCCAACGTCGCCTCCGCGACGGTTCCGTAGGGTCGAGGCACAACCACTGCAGAGGAACGCTGTTCCTTCCCGCTCGTCCTGAGGCTCTCGTAGAACGAGCGGAGCAACGTCGTCGCTCCGCGTCCAGTCTTCGCTTGTCCCTCCCGATACCCCGTAGTATCATCCGCCCTACACCAAACCGAAGGAGCCCGCCCGCTTGCCCGATTACGCCCTCGCAGGCACCCGCGTCATCGACCTCTCTCAAGGAATCGCGGGGCCTTATTGCACCCGCCTCCTCGCTGACCTTGGCGCTGAGGTCATCAAGGTCGAGCCGCCGGAGGGCGACTACGCCCGCGGCCTCGGCCCGTTTCCGAATGACATCCCCCATCACGACAAGGGCGGCCTCTTTTTGCACCTTAATACGAACAAGAAGAGCGTCACCCTCGACCTCGAGACCCAGAGCGGCCGGGCCGTACTGCGCACGCGCCTCACCAACGCCGACATCATTGTCGAGAGCGACGCACCCGGCCGTATGGCCAGCCGAGAGCTCGCCTACGAGGATCTGAAGGATGAGTTCCCTGACCTCGTGTACTGCTCGGTGACGCCCTTCGGCCAGACCGGGCCCTACCGCGACTTCGAGGGCAACTCGCTCGCCGCGATGGCGCTCTCCGGCCTCATGTATATCACCGGCGATCCCGACAGGGAGCCGCTCTGCACCGGCGGCGAACCCGCCGAGTACTTTGCCGCCCTACACGCCTGGGTCGCTATCCTCGCCGCGCTGGAACACCGGGCGGCCCACAGCCGAGGTCAGCATATCGATGTCTCGATGCTGGAGTCCCTCGGTTGCGCGGACGAGTACAACACGACGATGTACGCCTACCTGGGCGCCATCCGCCGGCGGTTCTACTCACGTCACGCAATCCCGACATACCCGAGCGAGATCTTTCCGTGCCGCGACGGCAGCATCGTCGTCATCGGCGGCGCCACCGGCTTCCCGCTGATGATGGCGATTCTCATCGAGCAGCCGGAGCTCGAGAACAACCCGCTCTTCCAGAACCTGTGGCTGCGCTTCATGCAGTGGGAGAAGTTCGAAGAGATCCTCCGCCCTTACCTCGCCGAGCACGACTGGCAAGACCTCCTCAATCGCGCCCAGGAGTTGCGCATCCCGTTTGCGGCTGTCCTCGACGCGAAGACGCTTCTCGAGAACGAACACTTGCGTGCGCGGCGCTTCTTCGAAGAGGTCGAGCATCCCGAGCTCGGCAACGTGTCCATCGCAGCACATGCCTTCAAGATGTCCGAGACGCCCCTCCGCATCGGTCCCTCCCCGCTTCTTGGAGAGCACACGCAAGAGGTGTTAGAGGAGGTCGGTTACGAGCCGGAGGACACCGTGATCCTTCGGGAAAGAGGGGTCACGTGAGGCGAGTCGCTA
Source organism: uncultured Dehalococcoidia bacterium (assembly GCA_964479365.1). GTDB lineage: Bacteria > Chloroflexota > Dehalococcoidia > SM23-28-2 > RBG-16-64-32 > CF-163. Next base: position 8,620 of record CAYZLC010000058.1, on the reverse strand, counting down.
CTAAGACCTCCGGCGTGCCACAGCGCGAGGACATTGGCGGTCTGATCGTGCTCCACCTCTACGGTTCATACCGCGACATGGGCCGCCAGCAAGTCGAGGTCCTGGGCTCGATAGCGAGGGATGCATACGATCTGCATCGAGCTGACTGGTCCCGGCTCATCCGGGATCTAGGAACACTGGCGAGGCTTGCCGACACCGTCCTGCCTCGCTTCTGGATGACGGCGGGGCAGCGCTATGACGACACCGGAACATACGAGGAGATCGCGGGTATAGGGAATGGGCTGCGCGTATCCCAGCCAGCCGCGTGGCGAGGTGTGTTCGGTAGCCTGGGAGGCGCGACGACCACGTTCGTTGCCACGCATAGCGCGACGGCCGACGGTAACGCCGTCCTGGCGAAGAACTCGGACTGGCCGGATCGCTTCGGCCGCAGACCTCCCGTCGTTACTCACTATCACCCGGACAATGGGGACTTGACCCATGTGGTGGCCGGATGGCCACTCACGCCGCTCGGTGCGGCGGGGCTCAATGAAGCCGGTCTCGCCTTGGGCCTCAACTTCTTCAACGCGACGCAAGTTCTCGCGCTGGGGCTTCCCCGGTGGCCGTACCGACGGGTTCTGCAGAAGGCAGTATCCGTAGGTCAAGCGGTGCGGATGATCACCAGCAGTCCCAACCGTGGCATGTCGGGATTCGTGTCACTGGCGGACGCGCATGGGGATATCGCAATGGTCGAATGCACGCCGGGAGATAGCGAAGTCTTCCGGCCGGAAGGAGACTGGTTTGCTCAGTCGAACCACGCTCGTACGGAGAAGATGCTGAAGTACGACCGCGGCCGGTCACTCGACTCCTTCACGCGCCGCCCGGCCATCGAAGGGGTCGTCAGCGCCCATCTGGGCCGGATCACACCGCAGGTCGCCTCTGAGATCCTCCGTGACCGGTCAAACAGCAAATACGTCAACGAGTCCACAGTCGCGAATACGTCGGTGTTTCACAGCGTCATCATGCACCCCGCATCCAGGACGCTGTGGCATTCCACGGCCCGGCAGCCGCTCGCTCCGTTCGGCGAACTGTGGCCGTTTACGGTGGGAGGTCCCAACGAAGACGTCGCACCGCTCCCAGCGGACCCGCACTACGGAACAGGCATGGATCACGAGCGAGCCGTGATTGCGGAGATGCGCCGCGCCATGCGCCTCTTCGAGGAAGGTAGCGCAGAACAGGCGGAAGCGATCTTCGATCGCTTCGCCGCGAGTGGCGAAACACTCCTGCAGCCGCACCGGCTCGCTTGGGCCCGCGCCCGCGCACGCTGGGTTGCGGGCAAGCTCGGGGAGGCGGAGAGCATCCTTGCGACACTAGACAACGACGATGTCCCGTTTGACGTGCGCGCAAACGCCTTGGCTGCGCGAGCACAGGCGTTGGACCGCCTCAACAGGCGAGAGGAAGCGGTGAGCGCGTATCGAGCCGCGGCGGCCTACCTTGACGCTCACTCTCAGTACAACGATGGTCTGATCTCCCCGCTCCGGGGACGCATCGAACGCGGTCTCGGAAGACCCGGCAGCGGGAAGATGCCGGGCACGCCCGCGTTGCAGAGGATTCCGGCATGACTGCCCAACTCCCCCTCAGCGGCATCCGCGTCCTTGACCTCACACAGGTCTATGCCGGCCCGACCTGCACGCGCATCCTCTCCGACCTCGGCGCGGATGTAATCAAGCTCGAGGGCCTCATGCGGATGGACATTACGCGCAACTTCGTGATGCCCGAGAATACCGGTAAGGACGACTACTGGAACCGCGCGGGCTACTTCCTCCTCCGAAACGGCGGCAAGAGGTCGATCACGCTCGACTTCAGCGACCCCGAGGCGGTCGAACTCGTGAAGCGTCTCGTCCCGCACACTGACATTGTCGCGGAGAGCTTCACACCGCGGGTCATGGCCAAGTTCGGTCTTGACTACGAGTCGCTCAAGCAGATCAAGCCGCAGATCATCATGATCTCGCTCTCCGGCTACGGGCAGACCGGCCCCTGGCGCGACTTCACCGCTTACGGGATGGGCCTTGAACCGGCCTCCGGCATCTCCAGCCTCACCGGCTATCGCAACGGCCCGCCGCTGCGCACCGGCATCTCCTTCACGGACCCGTACTCCGGCGTGGTCGGCGCCGGCGCAGTCCTCGCTGCTCTCCACTATCGCCGTCGGACCGGCAAGGGCCAGTACATCGACCTCTCGGAGCACGAGTCGGCCGTACCGGTGACCGGCTATGCGCTCATGGACTACGCGCTGAACCAGCGGCTGGAGCCGCGAGAGGGCAACCGCAGCCACTGGTACGCGCCGCAGGGTTGCTACCCGTGTTCAGGTGAAGACAACTGGCTGGTGATCACCATTCGCAACGATTCCGAGTGGGAGGCGTTCTGCCACGCGACAGGTCATCCCGAGTGGGAGAACGGACGCTTCGGCGACGTCCTCGGCCGCTTCCAGAACCACGACGAGCTCGATGGGCTGATCTCTTCCTGGACGCGCGAGCAGGACCAGATCGAAGCGATGCACCTCCTCCAGAAGGCCGGTGTCATCGCCGCCGCCGTCCTCAACCCGAAGCAGGTCCTGCTCGACCCCCATCTCCGGGAGCGGGACGTCTTCGACCGAATCGATCAGCCGGACGTTGGCCCCCGACCCGTTCCCCGCCAGCTCGGCGCGAGGTTCTCGGCCTTCGAGCCCGACAGCGCTCGCCCGGCGCCGAAACTCGGCGAGCACAACCGCGACATCCTCCAGGGGCTCCTGGGTCTCAGTGATGAAGATCTCGTTCGCCTGGAGGAGCAGAAGGTCATCGGCGACACGCCCGAAGGCACCGTCCCGCTGGACGTCATGCGAATGTTCGTGCAGTGGCCAACGACCACCTTCCTGCAGATGCACTCCATAACAGGGCTGGACCAGGATTACAGAAGGAAGTTGGGACTGGAAGGAGACGGGCAATGAGCATCCGCTTTGGTGTCCAGGCCAGCCAGGGCAATACGACGTGGCCCGAACTCCTCGACCTCTGGCAGGAACTCGACCAAGCCTCCAACTTCGACTACCTCTGGCTGGTCGATCACTTTGTGCCTGGGCCTGGGACAGCGATGGGCGCAGACGGTCCGCACTTTGAGGGCTGGACCGCCCTGGCCGCCCTCGCCCAGGCGACGGAGCGCGTCCGGCTCGGCATCCTCGTCACCGGAAACACCTACCGCCATCCCGCCGTGCTCGCCAAGCAGGCTACGACCGTCGATCATATCTCGAACGGCCGGCTGGAGTTCGGGCTGGGCGCCGCGTGGCACACCTACGAGCACGATGTCTACGGCCTACCCTTCCACACGACCGGCGAGCGGCTGGGCCGCCTGGACGAGGCGGCTCACCTGATCAAGCTCCTCTGGACTGAGCCGTCCCCGAAGTTCGAGGGACGTTACTACCAACTCAACGAACCGCCCTACAACCCGCCGAACGTCCAGCAGCCACACCCACCCATCCTCATCGGCGGAGGGGGCGAGAAACGTACGCTCCGCACCGTAGCCCGCTACGCCAACGCCTGCAACGTCTCCGGGACGCCGGAGGAGGCGCGGCACAAGTTTGAGGTGCTCGAACAGCACTGCCTCGACATCGGTCGTGACCCCGCGACCATCCGCCGCACCATGCAGCTCCTGCTCTTTCTGAATGATGACCCTGCCTTCCAGGAGCGCGTCGTCCAGGGCGTGATGGCATTTCGCGGCGGCGGCACTGAGGACGAGGCGCGCCGCTCCGTGCTCCTTGGCTCCGTCGAGGATGTGAAGGCGTCCATCCAGGCGTTCATAGACGCCGGCGTCCAGGAGATCTACCTCGCGCAGTTCCCCCGGACGCATCGGGATTCCCTCCTGCGCTTCTCGCGCGAGATCATCCCGGCGTTCCGGTAACCCCGCTTCGCTGGTCATGCAAAGTCAATCTGCGAACCGCAGAGGCCTTGCGCGGTGGCCCTTGTCAGAACCGAGCGTTTATTAGGGTCGCCCGCACAATATTACAGCATGAAGATGGGAAAAAAACCGAGCTTTCGAGCGCCACGGGCGGATTAGTGCGTCAATTGGAGCTATTTGGCGTACTAATGAGCAAAGTCGGTGGGCAGGTGAGTTCCTCCTTTCGATTCTAATACATAACCTAACCCTAGACCGCTTATGTTAATTTAATCCCGTTTGACCTCTCCCAGGGCGTCGCTTAGCATTGCCCCTTGTTGGGACCCGACCAACGTTCGACGCGTATTCAGGGGGTAAGTAAGGGGGGTGTGGTGTTTTCATGGAGAATCGTTTGGGTTTCACTCGTAGCCGCGGCGCTCTTCGCTCTCTTCTCTTCCTCCTCACATAATCCTGGGCGCAAGCAACGCGCCTCTAACCTCACTCGCGGTCCTGCCGGTAGCTCCGCGGTACCAATTCCGCACAAGGGCCGCCTAAAGCGAACCGCCACCCTAACCGTGCTTTTTGGCGCCGCGGCTTTCTTGCTCGCAGTCGCCGCATGGGACCGTTCGCCCGCCCAGCCACAACACGAATTGGTCGCAACGGCTGGCAACCGTGACGCAGCCGTCGCGACCAATCGCCTTACGCTGGACCTCGGGCTCACCGTCCCAACGCACGAGAGCAAGCAGATCCTGGCGGGCATCGCGTCGCTCCCGGTCAATGCCACCTACTATCTCGATGCCGTGAACGGCGCCGACTCGAACCCCGGCACGAGCGAGGCCTCCGCCTGGAAATCCGTGCAAAAGGCCTCCCAGGCGTTCCTCCGCCCTGGCGATCGCTTGCAGCTGAGACGGGGCCAGACCTTTTCCGGCCAGCTTGCCATCAGCGAGAGCGGGGCAGCGGGTCAACCGATCGTAGTAGGGGCTTTCGGAGATGGATCGCAGCCGTTGATCACCGGCGGCTCGACCTGTCTCAAGATATCGGGTTCGTACGTCACCGTGTCTGGTCTCCAATTGGACAACTGCTCATGGGCAGGCCTCCAATTCGCATCAGGAGCATCGTTCAACCTCGCCGCGGGAAACGCCATGACGAGAAATGTAGCAGGGGTCCACGTCGAAGGCGGGGCGGCCAACAACCGCATCATCGGCAATCGCATCGTCGACAACAACAAGATGTCGCGCGTAACCAGCTCCCCGAGCAGCGACGACTCCGGAGCGTTCGGAGTCCTGCTCAGCGGCGACAACAGCGAGGTGGGTTTCAACCTAATCTCAGGACACGATGCGTTCTCGTATGACTACGGCCGCGACGGGGCTGCTGTTGAGGTGTACGGGGGCCAGTCAAACCGCATCCACCACAACCTGGCGCTGGAAAACCACACGTTCAGCGAGCTGGGAAAGTCGACATCAAGCACCAACTACTACCAGTACAACGTCGTGCAGTCTTCCCTCGCCAGCTCGACCTTTATCGTCACCCGGGGCGCACAGAGCGGATACGGCCCCGTGCGCTTCACGCATCTGTACAACAACACGGTCCTCCTCACGGGCGCTGACAGCCAGGGATTCGTTTGCTACGCGGGCTGCACGGCTGAGATTCTCACTATGCGGAACAACATTGTCCAGGCTCGACTGAAAGCCGGCTACGCCGACGGCCCTTTCGACGAAGATTACAATCTGTACTACGGCGGGCAAGTTCAGTTCACCCGCGGAGCTCATAGCATCGTCGCCGACCCGAAATTCCGGGACCCAGCGGGCGGCGCCCTCAATCTTCGAGCCAATAGCCCCGCCATAGACGCCGGTGTATTGGCCTCCGTTATTAACGACTTCGAGGGACGCACGGTTCCCCTGGACGGAAATGGAGACTCTCGGCTGGCAACCGACATGGGGGCATTCGAGTTCGCGCCAGCCGACGCCTCTCTCATAACGGCAACGCCAACTGTGGCACCATCCGCCGGGCAAACGGCCGCGTCAACGCCGACGCGAACGCCGTCATCAACACCGACCCGAACGCCGTCGCCAACGCCGACGAGAACGCCGACACCGACGCCGACACGAACGCCGGCGCCATCACCGAAGCCAACCGCAACACCTTTGCCATCGCCCACTCTCACGCCCACTCCACTTCCTGTCGCCCCGACTCCCGTTCAATCGCCGCCCGCTCAGAATGTGATGGTCGGAGCCGGTGATATAGCCTCCTGTGGAACACTGGGCGACGAAGCGACTGCCACCCTGCTAGACGCCATCGCGGGCACAGTGTTCACGCTTGGTGACCACGTTTACGAGGACGGCACGCCGCAAGAGTTTAGCGACTGCTACCAGCCGAGCTGGGGGAGGCACAAATGGCGGACCCGACCAAGCGCCGGCAACCACGACTATCATGTGGCCAACGCCCCCGGCTATTACGGTTACTTCGGGCCTGCCGCCGGAGAGCCGGGTAAAGGCTACTACAGCTACAACGTGGGTTCATGGCACGTCATCGTCCTGAACAGCGAATGCTCGAAGGTCGGCGGCTGCGGCAGCAGTTCACCTCAGGGACAATGGCTCCAGGCCGACCTCGCCGCGCATCCCACTCTCTGTGCAGTCGCTTATTGGCACCGCCCCGTTCGCACCATCGGACCGCACTCCGATGATGAAGGCGGAATCCTTCCCCTGTGGCGAGTGCTTTACGATCACAATGTCGAACTCGTGATCAATGCACACGAGCACAACTACCAACGGTACGCTCCGCTCAACCGCGACGCGAACGCCGTCGACTCCGCGAGGGGGCTGCGCGAAATCGTTGCCGGGACGGGCGGCAAGGGACTCACCGACGCGGACCCGGCCAGGGCCGGCACCAAGGTGGGACTCGAAGTCTGGGGAGACAGAAGAGGAGATGGCGATGGGCACGACGCCGATCTCGGCGTGCTCAAGCTAGCCCTGAACCCCGGCACTTACTCCTGGCAGTTCATCCCGGTCGCCGGTGGCTCGTTCACGGACGCAGGCACGGGTCCCTGCCGATGACTCTGTGATACCCTAGCGCCGTCATGCCCCTCGCCCTCATAACCGGCGGCGCCGGCGTTCTCGGCTCCGAGCTCAGCCGGCGGCTCGCGGCCGCCGGGCACGACGTGCGGGTCATGTCCCGCCGCCCCTCGCCGCCCGAGACGCCATACCAGTGGGCACAGGCCGACCTCCGTACCGGCGAGGGACTGACCGAGGCAGTGGTAGACGCCGATCTCGTCATGCACTGCGCGTCGAGCCCAGTCCGCACGACGAGCACGGACGTCGACGGCACGCGCCGCCTCCTCCAGGCCGCGAAGGCGGCGGGCGGCAGCCCGCACATCTTCTACATCTCGATCGTCGGCATCGACCGTATACCCCTGCCGTACTACAAGGGAAAGCTCGCCTGCGAGCAGCTCATCGAGGAATCGGGCCTACCCTGGTCGAATCTCCGCGCCGTGCAGTTCCACACCCTCATCGACCGCATCCTCGGCTCCGCGGTCCGCCTTCCGATCGCGTTCCTGCCGAAGAGCTTCAAGTTCCAGCCGATCGACCCAGGTGAGGTCGCGGAGCGTATGGTGGAGTACGCGCTCAAGGGCCCGCGCGGCCGCCTGCCTGATCTCGGCGGTCCCAAAGTCCGGACGATGAGTGACCTCGCCGCCGCCTGGCTCAAGGCCCGTCGCAAACGGGCAGCCATCCTCCCGCTGCCGCTATTCGGAAAGGTGGCGGGCGGGTTCCGCAACGCGTACAACTGCACGCCGGACCAAGCCGAAGGCAAGATCAGCTGGGAGCGGTGGCTGGAGCGGAAATACGGGTAGTCAGCGAAGCGCGAGCGATCAAAGCGAATCGAGGGCAGCCCGTCCTAGTGCCTTTCCGCCGCGAGTTCCTTCTCCGCTTCTCGCTCCTGAGCGCGGGCGGCGCGGCGCGCGATACGCCCGCGCCAGCAGACCTAGGCGATCCCGCAGAGACCTGCCGCGCTGACGCCCGTAGCGAGGAGCATCTCCGCCGAAGGACTCAGTTCGGACGGCAGAAAACAGAGGGCTTGAGGAGCTCCGCCCCTAATGTCGCATTTCGCGGGTGAGGGGGCGAGTCGGCAAGGGCGCTATCCGCTGTATTTTCCGTATCGAGATTTGTAACCCAGGAGCCGCGCCACGAACGCCAACGCGGCTATGAGCGGCTTCTGCAACCAGATGGGCGGCCCGGCAAGGTAGCCGTCATGGTCGTGCGCTAGCACCACGCTTTGGAGCAGATTCGGCTGGCCGTGCTTGTCCGCCTTCCCGTCGCGGTAGCGTCCGAAGATCGTCTCGAAGAGCGTCTCCATCTGGCGCGCCGGGCGCACTTCGCAGCGGAAGCGCAGCATCTCGTCGCCCTCCGCCCGGAAGGTGTGCGCCGCGCCACGGGGCAGGACAACCGTCTCACCCGGGCCCGCCACCCACGCCTTTCGCCCGACGCGCACACGCGCCCGGCCGGAGAGCACTTCGACCCGCTCTTCGACGCTCAGATGGACGTGGGCGGGCGGAGCAAACTCCTTCACTAGGAACTCGATCTCCAGCACCTCACCGCCGGTGTCCGCCGCGCGCTTGACGAACGTGAACCGCTCCCCCGTCTTAGCTATCTCGAACACGTTACCCATGCTCCTTGCTCCTGGCTCCTGGCTCCTTCCTCCTTGCTCCTTGCTCCTTGCTCCTTGCTCCTTGCTCCTTGCTCCTTGCTCC
>CAYZLC010000057.1:8330-10596 GCA_964479365.1 uncultured Dehalococcoidia bacterium | reverse complement strand
GCACGACCCTCCAAAAAGGTGACGTTCTCCAAACCCAACTGCGCGGCGCGCTGGCGTGCAATGGTCAGCATGTCGCTGCTGATATCATGTCCGGTCACGCTTCCCTCGAGCGCCACCGCCGGCGCTGCTCTAACGGCGGCGGCGCCCGTGCCGGTGCCCAGATCGAGGACCTGCTGTCCGGGCGCGAGTTCGGCGCGCGCTATAACCTCGTCAATCACTGGCGCTAACCGCTTGTCAATTTCTCGCAGGTAAGTTGGTGAGATGCGGTCCCAGACGCTGGTCTGCCAGGCGAGGCCCACCTGGTCAGAGTCAGGCTGCGCGTCATCATCGTCGACGGTCATCGCTGATGACCTCCCTGAATTTGAGGGTAGCGATTTCGTTTGGGCGTAGCGATAATTCCACGTGACCGTCGTGCGCGTCAACCGTCGACGGCTCCTCCTCGTTCAGATTGACTCGCTCGACCCGGCGATGCGGTACAGTCAGGCGCATCCGCCCGGTGATCGGCCGGTTCACGATGTCGTACACGCGCGCCACGACGCCGTCGGCTTCCTCCGCAAGCTTCAGCACCGAGAGCACCACCTCCCGCGGCTCTATCTCGACCAGCGACCCGCTCGGCGGGAGCGTCCCCGTTCCGCGCGACGTTCGCAGCGCGCGCATCGGTCGCAGGAAACAGTGCGCTTCCGCGAAGACGTTCTCCCAGCCCCGGGTGTGCGGAATGAGCGAGTAGCGGAACGTCCCCCGCCCCTGCATCTGCGCCCCCGGTGTGTGCATCCCTGGCCCCGCGTGCCCCTTCCGGGTCGAGAGGTCGTCCCGCGAGAGCCACTCCACGCACCGCAGCAGCGTGAGGGCGATCGTGATCGCTCCATCCGCCGCCTCGATCGCCTCGTACTCCGGCAGCCCGCGATTGGCCAGCATGAAGCCCTGCTCGCCATCTGAAATGTCGACGAAAGCCTTCTGCGGGTAGGTCGCGACGGGCGTCTCAAACCACGCATCGTCATGCTGCGGCACCCCCACCGGCCGAGAGACGACCCCAAAGTGCTGCTCCGCGTGCGACCGGTCCGCCCGGATGCCCGTCGGGAAGTGCACCCGCAGCCGGTGGTCCCGCGCACGGTTCTCGACCTCGGTCTCGATATCGATGCGCGGCACGCCTGGGTAGAGGGAGACGCGGGTTACGATGCGGCACGGGGCGGATACTGGTGAACGCGCGCTCCGGTCCGGGATCAGGCTTCTGGGCAACGAGTAGGTCATACGCACTTCCAGCGTGTGCCGCGCGGGGCCGGTCTCGACCTGGATCCGAGCCGGAGCGGAGGGCGCATCGACCAACTCGTCGTCTCCCGGCGCGCAGTACGTGTATTCGTCGCCGCGCTCTCCCCCATCGACGAATCGGTTGACGCCGTTGTACACGACGCCGGTGCGCCGGTCTTCGACCGTCAAGGTTCCATCTGCCGCATCCACCGTCACGCGGAAGAATTCGTTCTCGATCTCGGCCGCCGGTAGGGGCGAGGCGTCGGGCATGGTGCTCGGCGACGATTGACTATCTCCTTGCGGACTGACTTGGGCCTGTGAACCATCTGTTCGAAGCCTCGCCCCTACGCCCCGCTCGCCCAACTCCACCCGAAACACCCGATATCCAAACCCCGGCACGTCGGGCGCGACGAAGGCAAAGACGATGCGCTCTCGGGAATCGAGCGGCGAGTGCCCGCCGCGCTCGATCATCTGAAGCTGTGCCTCCCGTCCCTTCTCATCCACGAGCCGGACCGAGAACTTTCCGGGGTCAAGCGGCAACCGCACGGTGCAGAAGTCCGTCCGTGTCCCGTTCTCCGGATTGAATACGACGACGCTGCCCTCGCCGGGCCGCGCCGCCCGGTCCGCGATGTAGCGGTGCGATTCGTAGATCACGGACTCCGCGATCTGCTGGCAGCGGTTGAAGCGCGCGTCCACGTCCTCGTACACCTCGTCCACCGAGCAGCCGGTGACGGAGTCGTGCGGCGCGTTCTGCAGCAACAACCGCCACGCGTGCCGCAGCAACCCGCGAGTCGCGCCGTCTCCTGGCTGTTCCTTGTTCCAAGTTCCCTGTTCCCTCCCTGGCTTCTGGCTCCCAGCTTCTTCCGCCAACAGCCACCTCCACGCAGCCAGCGGCTCCGCATACCGCGACAGCAGGTCCTCGCACTCCTGGTACCGCTGCTTCAGCCAGATGCGGGTCGAGAGCACCCCCGCGAGGACGTTCGAGCGCTGCGAGGAGCGGAACTCGCCCTCGAGGCGGGGA
>CAYZLC010000057.1:5706-8320 GCA_964479365.1 uncultured Dehalococcoidia bacterium | reverse complement strand
GACGCTCATCCTGGCGCCGGGGGGCGACGTCGCCGCGGACGGCGCACCGATCATCGCCTGCTGGGAGGGCCGGATCCTCGCGGTCGGGCCTCGGGCGGAGCTGACCCAGGCCCTCGAGGCGGGGAAGCGAAGCGATGTTCTCACCCAGCTCGCGACGCACGTTTTCGATGTACGACGGGTAGTCGCCGTGCACCATCTCCGCGCCTTCGAGCAGCTCGTTCGCGGTGCGAATGACCTGCGAGAGGCCGCTGTGGGCAGGCAGGTGGTCGGTGCCGTTCGCCACGAGGATGTAGCGCGTTGTGGCCAGCGGTTCCAGTGCGGATCTGATCGTTGCCAGCACGGCCGCTACCTGTTCGCGGCTCTCCGGCGGCCTGGGGAGCCAACTGTAGCCGTGAGGTGGTGGTAGATGCGCGACCAGCACTTCGGAGCCGTCGGGCGCCGCCCAGCGGAACTCCGACGTCGTGGCCTCCGGGCCGACGCCGCGCCAGATGAGGACGGAGTCGATGCCGAAGCCGCGCAGGATCGCCGGCAGATGCGCGATGTGCCCGAAGGCGTCCGGCGCGTAGCCGACCATCATCACCCGCCCGTACTGCCGCGCTGAGCGGATGCCGGTCATCAGGTTGCGTATGTGCGACTCGCCGCCGATGAGGAACTCGTCCGGCAGCACGTAGCCGGGACCGATGACCAGCCGCCCCTCGCGCACGAGCCGCTCGATGTCAGCGCGCCGCTCCGGGCGGATCTCGAGGTAGTCGTCCAGCGGCACCGTCTGCCCGTCCAGCACGAAGTGCCGGTACTCCGGGTCGCTGTCCAGCAGGTCTAGCAGCGCGTCCATCATGCGCACGAGCCGCACGCGGAACGCCTCGAACGGCAAATACCACTCACGGTCCCAGTGCGTGTGAGAGACGACGACGAGAGTGCGGTTAGGGCGTGAAGACACGACTATCCTTGGTCGACCCCAAGCTCCTGAAGTTGAAAGAGCCATCGCTCTGGCTGACCAACCAAGAACCAATGGGTCGCGCCTTTGACTTCGACGAACAAAACTCGACGGAGGAACAAGGTTTGAAAATGTCGGACAGGCCGGCCAGCGAGATCTCAGTCAGCTGCCATCGATGTTGATGACCAAGCGGATTGAAGCTAAGCGGGAAGAAGTAGCCCTGGAATAGGAATCTCTGGTTGGTCAGATACGCCTTTCCGATACTCCTGTGCGACTGATGCTCATGCGTGCATCCTGATTCGTTGAGTAACTGCTCGCCTGGCAGAAGGGCGACTGATCTCATCCACCGACCGAGTAACTCGGTGCGTGGTGCGGTCGCGCTCACGGCACGAACTCCCCGCCGGGGCCCTCAGCCCGTTCACTGTGGCGGGAGGTGGGCCGCGTTCGACCCCTGTCCCCGCCGCGCCCCGCCAGATTCCTTCGCGAAGATGCCTGGTTATGCGCGCAGGCCTCGTCGTCGCTCAGGATGACATGAGCGATCTGTCCCTCACCCATCACCCGTCACCCTTTACCCATATCGGGTTCGTCATCGCCCACACCACCTCGCCGCGCTCCGGGCGTCCGCGGTGGCCGCGCAGCTCGGCGCGGACGTAGCGGTGGCCGCCGACGTCGAGTGTGAACTCGTGCGCTGACTCCACCTTATCGAGCGGGATGATGTCGATCGGGACGCCGTCGGCGATGAGCCAGAGGCGGCGGTCCATCCCGCCGCGAACCTCGACGCGGAAGAGCACCGGCCGTCCGTCGCCGGGCGAGATCGTGTTGCCCATGAGCGTCTCGAACCGGCCATCGGCATCGACGTCCGCCGTCAGGATGAGCTGCGTGTCGTTCGGCGCGTCCGTGAGAAAGACGTGGGCCGCGCGGATCGCTTCGAGAATCGACGCCTCGGACGGTTCACCGTACACCCACGTCGTCGGGTTGCCGAGGCCGTGGGGGTGGCGCGGTTCGGCGGGCGGGATCGAGTGCGTGTCCGAACCGCCGACGGCGACGACGCGCTCACCCTTGCGTAAGAGCCCGTCCCAGCGCTCGAGCGACTCCCAGTTGTAGAACCGCCACGGCGCCTGCCACACCTCCATCGCCGGGTAGCTCGACCAACCGCGGAAGAGCCACGGCGGACCGACGCTCTTCGGGTGGTTGACGCTGATAAGCCCGCCCTTGCGCAACACATACTTGCGGACGGCCTGGATCGCGTCATCGTCCGCGCAGCGGAAGTCGATCCACTCGCGCAACCCCCACATGTTGGCGTGGCCCCAGTATGTCGTCACCTCCTCACCCGGAATGAGCACGATGGGGAGATGCGAGAGCCGGTCCATGTCCTCGAAATGCGTACTCGTGTTGTGGTCCGTCACCGCCAGGAAGTCGAGGCCGATCTCGACCGCATTGCGCACAATCTCCTCAACCGAGTTGAGCCCGTCCGAGTGCACGGTGTGGCAGTGCAGGTCGCCCTTCAGCCAGCGAGCATGTCCTTCGCCGAGAACGGCGTCTCTTCCCGCTCGTCCTGAGGTTGCATCGCTCCCCGCTCGTCCTGCGCGGGGACTTCTCCCTTCTACCTGCTGCATATGAGCGGGGAGCGATGCACGGCAATCTGCAGTGATTGTGAGCGCAGGGGAGGGTTGTCTTGGT
>CAYZLC010000057.1:0-5696 GCA_964479365.1 uncultured Dehalococcoidia bacterium | reverse complement strand
GGTTGCATCGCTTCCCGCTCGTCCTGAGGTATCGAAGGAACGAGCGGAGTGCCACGCCTCGCCCTCCCGAGCCTCCCCTCCTTCCTCCTTCCCGCTTCCTCCTTCCTCCACTGTCACCGCCACCTCATACCGCGCGCCCTCCGGCTCGATCCGTTCTACGCCGAGCATAATGTTCCACTCTCCTGGGAAAAGCGGCCCTCGGAGATAGCCGGGGGTCGCCTCGTCGGGCGCGAGAAAGAACTCTGGCTTCGAGGCGCCGCTCCAGCCCCGGAAGCCGGTCGGATCGAGGAAGTCGTAGCCGCGGGAGTCGAAGATGCCGATGTCAATCACGTTCCCCGGTCCGTTTCCAAACGGCGCGGTTACAGGATCGGAGTAGCCGTACGAGACATGAATGCGCGACGCGTTGGTTTGGACATCGAACGGGAGGTAGAGGTACGGGTGCTGCCGGACTTGCTCCGGCGTGATGTGTCCCTGGAAGCGAACGATGTTACCCAGAGCCGGCCTCCCGCGAAAAGCGGCGTCAGTGTATCACACCGGATAGAGCCGGGGGCTGGATGCAGCTTAGCGGGAGACAGCGTTGCCGGATCGCGACCCCGCGAAACGGCTGTCGGCAGCCATGCTGCGCGTGAGAAGGCAGGGGAGCCGAGTGGAGTGGAGGACCGCGTTGGCGGTGCTGCCGACGAGGCGGCTATCGAGGTGGTCGCGGCCGCGGGTCGTGAGGGCTATGAGCCCCGCGCCGCTGCGCTGCGCCGCGCGCACGATCTGGCCGGGCGGGTCGCCGACGGCGACGATCGTTTCGACTTCGGTCCCTTCATCCTGTAGCTGTTGAGCGACGCGCGCGATGAAGAAGTTGGCCTCGTGCAGGGACTCGGAAGCGCCTGCCGTTTGCGCCTGCAGGGGTTGCCCGTACTCGTCCAGGAGCGGCGCGACAACGTGACAGAGGGTAACCGACGCGCCGAAAGCCTTCGCAAGGCCCTGGACCACCGGAATGATGTCGCTCGAATAGTTCGTCTGGTCCACGGCGACCAGGATCTTGTCAGTATTCGGGATGACCGGCGCCTGGGTCGCTGACGCGCGCACGACGACGAGCGGCCTGGTCATCTTCTCCAGGACCCGGTCGAGCACGGCGCTGATGAGCCAGCGCACGGTGCCGGAGCTAACGACGGTGAGATCGACGGCTTCCGCGCGCTCGAGGATGGTCTCGGCGGGCTCGCCGGAAGCTAGCTCCATCTTGACGGTCAACCCTTTCTTCTTGAGCTGGTCGCGGCGGGACTGGAGATACGCCTCGGCCTCCTTTGTTCTCGCCTCCACGTCCGGCTGGTCCGGGCCAACGACAGTGAGCAAGTGCACTGAGGCGCCGGAGCGCTGCGCGGCGTGCTCCGCCCACAGCAGTCCGGCCTCGGCGATCTCGGTGCCGTCAAGCGGTGCGAGGATCTTGCTTACCATCGGGTCTCCCCTCCTACAGAGCGTAAGATGCACGCCTTCACCTGACGGTTACATTCGGGCGGGATGCGCCTCCGTAGTAACATGGTCTGCCGATGGCCGGAGCGATTACGAACGCCCGTATCCTGACCCCGGATGAGGTGATCGACCCCGGGACGATCCTACTAGATGACGCGGGTCTGATCGGGGGTGTCGGGCGGGACCTTCAATCACCGCCCGCCGCGGAGATCGTAGACGCGCGCGGCCTGACCCTCGTTCCCGGCTACATCGATCTCCACGTGCACGGCGGCGGCGGATACTCGCTCGCCACACGGGACCCAGATGAAATCCGCTCCTACGCGCGCTGGGTGATCGCTCATGGCGTTACCTCTTTTCTCCCGACGATCTTCGCGCCGGGCATGGACGAGGGGCTGGAGTTCGTGCGCACGGGCGCACAAGCGACTGGGCCGGTCGATGGCGGTGCGAGCGTCCTGGGCGTGAACCTCGAGGGGCCGTTCGTAAACCCCGAGCGCCGCGGTGCGCTGCCGGCAGGGTGGGTCGCGCCGCCGGATGTCCGCACGTTTGAGCGGCTGGCCGAGGGGGCCGAAGGTCGCCTGAGGCTGATGACCCTGGCGCCGGAGCTGCCGCGAGCAATGGACGCGCTGCGCGAGGCGGTCGCGCGAGGCGTGAACGTTTCGGTGGGGCACAGCAATGCCGGATACGAGACGGCTTCCATCGCTTTTCTCGCGGGCGCCTCCCACGTCACGCACGCGTTCAATGCGATGCCGTTCCATCACCGTGAGCCCGGAATTATTGGCGCGGCCTTGGATTCGTTCCCAGTGACCATCGAAATAATCGCGGACGCGGTGCACTTGCACAGGATGACGGTTGAGATGCTGGTGAAGGCGTTCACGCCAGGCCGGATCACGCTGGTAACGGACGGGGCTCCGCCGGCCGGGGTTGACTATGGGACATTCCGTCTTGGCGACGATGAAGCGAGCTTGGTTGACGGTCGCGTCCTCCTGCCCGACGGCACTATTGCCGGAGGTGCGTCGACCATGGCCGGAATCGTGCGCAACGTCGTGGACTGGCAGGTCGCAGGTTTCGCGGATGCCGTTCGGATGGCCTCGACGGTGCCGGCTCGCGTTCTCGGGCTCGCTGAGCGCAAGGGGCGCATCGAGCGTAGGTATGATGCGGACCTCGTGGCGCTGAACGGCGATCTTAACGTCGTTATGACGTGGGTTGCGGGCCGCGCCGTTTACGTACGGCGCTAGTTACCGCCGCGGCGGCCGAGACACCTACCTCTTATGTAACTGCCCACCCAGGGTGGCGTCTTACTTTCTAGGCCGGAGGTACAGTTTCCGCCCGGCGCGCTGGGCACACGGCGAAGATCGGTGGTCTGATGCAGGACAACCACAAGTCAATGATCACGGAAGAGGAGCTCTCCCGCGAGGAGTCGATGATCCGCCGTGTCGCGTGGGCGGGCGGATTCGCCGTGACGATTGTGACGTCGGCTATCCTCGTACCGCTCCTGATGTCGGCAGAGCACAGCTGGCAGTATCCGTTGTATTCGGCTCTCGGGGGGGTGCCCTTGGCATACGGCTTGTGCTCGAGCCTCATCCTGTTCAGGATGCAGGTGCTCCTTCTGCGCCGGCACCAGGCGCAACTGACGATGCGCGTATCCGAACTGAAGGAGATGGCCTCGCGCGATGAGATGACGGGGCTGCACAACCGGCGGCACTTCTACGAGGTGGCGGAACAGGAGTTGGCCCGGGCGCAGCAGCGCCGCGATACGCTTGCACTCCTGATTATGGACCTCGATGGCCTGAAGGGGATCAACGACGAGTATGGCCACGGCGTCGGAGACGTCGTCATCACGAACCTGTCCAATGTCATCATGAAGCACATCCGGACCACCGACGTGGCGGCCCGTGTGGGCGGCGATGAGTTCGGCGTCGTGATGCCGGGCGCAGACAAGCGCGGCGCCTTTGCGCTCGCGCGCCGGCTTTGGGAAGAGATGGAACGGAACCCGATGTACGAGGAAGGTCTGACGAACCTGATGGTGACGGTGTCAATCGGCGTGGCGGGCTACCCCTGGGGCGGCGACAGCCTCGACGAGATGCTGCACTGGGCAGACGCCGACATGTATGCGAATAAGGTATCGCGGCGCCTGCCGGAGCAACCCGATCTGCAGCAAGAACCCGACGACACCGGCGCGTTGATCGACGATTACGTGATGGGGAACTAAAGCCGACGGCTGAAGGAGCATACTCGACGATGCCGAATAGTAATCCGACGCTACGGCGTGTCCTGGTCCTGGGCACCGCGTGCCTGGCGACGGCCCTGGCTCTGACCGCCGTGGCCGCCCTGGTAAGCACAGCCACCGCCATCATTGGCTTGGTGATCATCATGTGGCTTGCCGTCTGGCGCATCGTAAGATCCAACCGGACGGAGCTGGCGTCGCTCAGGATCCAGCTTCAAAACTCCCGCGCCAGCTATGAGACGATTATCGAGCGACTCTGCGGCGCGGTTGGCATGCGCGACAGCCTGGTGGACCAGGAGTCACAGCGCCTGTCGCGCTTCGCCTCAGTATTGGTGCGGCAGATGAGAGTGCCGACGGAGCAGGTGAAGCTCGTGGAGCAGGCAGCGGCCCTGCGCGATGTAGGAAAGAGGGGCGTGGCGCAGTCGGTGCTGCTAAAGGAGACCGACTTCACCGAACAAGACTGGGCTGAAATGAAGCGCCATCCCGAAATCGGCTACGAGATACTGAGGGAGATAAGCTTCCTCCGCAACGTTGCTAACGTCGTGCGTTGCCACCACGAGCGTTTCGACGGCCAGGGATACCCGCGCGGCGTGTCCGGCGACCAGATACCGATTGCGGCCCGTATCTTGACGGTGCTCGACGCCTATGTGGCTATGACTTCCAATCGCCCGTACCGCAAGACGCGATCGCACGAGGACGCCATGCAGGAGGTGCTGCGCAACGCCGGCACGCAGTTCGACCCGGAGGTCGTGCGGGCGTTCGCCGAGGCAGACAGGCGCGGGCTCTTCGCGAACGGGCGCACCGGCCTGCCGCACCTTGACGACGGGAAGACGCGGGTGACTTCCGAGGCGCCGTGATGAATAGTGAGGCGTCAACGTACACCGAAGGCCCGGGGTGGCTGGACTCACAGCCCCCGGTTGGCACGCATCCGCGGGTTGATGTGCAACCGGACGCAGGCGCGCAGCCGCTAACGCCGCCTCAGGACGAATTGCTTGTCCCGCGGTCAACTGGCGTTCGTGTCGAGATCGTGATGGACAGCTACCGGGTCAACGGAGAGATTCATGCTCCCGGAATCCCGCGTCGCTTGGTCGATATTCTGAATTCGAACGACCTGGCCTACTTCACGATGCACTCGGGCACACTGGACGACCCGTTCAACGCAGACGCCGATCGGCAAGACTTCGACCTTATCCAACTCGACCGCGCCGGAATCCTGTTCGCGGTGCCCCGTGGCGAGGTGCATAAGCCCGACCGGTTCGAAGTAGTGCGCAAGAAGCGGATCCCTTCGACGCTTTTGGTCCCCGGCTACAAGATCGCTGGCGACCTCCATCTGATGCCTGACGCCGATCCTACACTTGTGACCATCATCTCCGACCATCATTTCGTGCCGTTGACGGACGCGACGGTGCTCGCTGATAAAGGGCGGGCGCAGGCGTGGCAGGAGCCGCTTCTCATTATCAATATGACACGGGCTCTCTTTTTCGGTACGAAGAAGGCTGCCTTCTAAGAAATGCTGCGCGTCAACGGAATCCAGATCGACCCGGAGAGCGGAGCCGTTGTACGCCACGGCGAACCGGTACGGCTCACACACAAGGAGCGTCTCCTGATGCGGGAGCTGGCGGCAAATGCCGGCCGTCCCGTGACCTCAGGCTCTATGCTGACCAACGTCTGGGGCACGCGCTACCGTCGCGAGCTCCAGTACCTGCGCGTTTGGGTCTCGCGACTACGGTCGAAGGTGGAGGCGGACCCTGCTAGCCCATCGCTGATCAAGACGGTGCAGGGCATCGGCTACCTCCTGGACGCGACCGCCGACCTCGTCGCGTCCCGCGGTTGACCTGCTCTCACTCAGGCGGTTGCTCTCAGCAGACACGAAGCGCGCGTCGCTATGGCACTCGTGCCAAGAGCCCCGACAGGTTTGTAGTTTGGAGGTTTGCAGGTTTGCCCGGTAGGGCCCTACTCCACCTCGCTGATCGGCGCTGCCATCGCGTGCTCGCGCGTCTCTTCCAGCGGC
>CAYZLC010000056.1:0-10717 GCA_964479365.1 uncultured Dehalococcoidia bacterium | reverse complement strand
CAGGTCGGGTCACGCTCAGGCGGTTGCCGTTCCCATCGTACTCGTAGTGCGCGACGCTCGTCCCACTCTTCGTGACGTCGGTCAGTCGGCCTGCTGGATCGTAGGCGTACGTGTAGGTTTCCGTGACCCCGCCAATGGTCTCAAGCTTCTGCGTGATCCGGCCCAGCGCATCGCGAGTGTACTGGACCCCGAGCAGAGGCGATCCGCCATAGTTTGCTTGGTAGGTGCTGAGTTCGCCGAAGGTGTTGTAGGTGTAGGCGTCGCTGGCGTTCCCGAGCGTGGTCCCCGTGATCAGGCCGTGCTGGGGGTGCCGGGTCGGGGTGAGGTCGCCGACCTGGGTGAGGAGGCTGTCCTCGTTGTACTGGAAGGTGATGCTGTTCCCGCCGTTGACACTCTCAGTGGCCACCCGGAAGTCGGTATCGAAGGTGCGGGACACGCTCCCGGCCACGGGGCCGGTCCAGGTGGTGCCGGTGAGCAGCGAACCATCATACGTGTAGCTGAGCCCCACGCCGCCGAGGCTCCCAATCGTAGCGAGGTTGCCAGTGGTCGGATGGTAGGTGAACGTGGTCTGCCCCGTGGGCGCCGTCAGGGTGGAGAGTCGGCCGTCCGTGGGCTCGTAGTCAAGGGTGAGAATCTGGCCGTCCGGGCGCTGAACCTGGGTGAGCTGCCGGTCAGCGTTGTAGATGTAGGTGGTGGCGACGTTCCCAATGCCGAGGTCCGGTGGGGTGTAGCTCCCCTCCAGGTCCACGGGGGTGTAGGTGAAGGCGTGGGCCGGCTGCCTCGGGGGCGTGATCGAGGCGGCGTTCCCGTTGCCGTCGTACGTCGTCCGGATCTCCCGGAGGTCAGGGAGGGTTTGGGTGAGCACCCGGCCGGCCGCATCGTAGGTGAAGCGCACAGTGCGATTCAGCGGATCGGTGAGGGTCTCCAAGAAGCCTACGGGGTTGTAGGCAAAGGTGTAGGTCCGGGCGGCGGCCCCCGTGCCGTGGGCGACGGTGCTCAAGCGGCCGCGCGCGTCATAGCTGAGGCTCACGGGTTCCAGACTTGTTACCTGCTCTCGGAGGACGCGTCCCTGCGCATCAAGGGTCGTGGTCACCTGCCGCCCCGCGGGGCTGGTGTCGGTGAAGGTCTTCGTCGCAGCGGTGTAGGTGCTCGTGCCGGTCCGCCCATTCAGGGTCACCGTGTCGGTCTGATCGATCAGGCTCAAGAGGTTGTTCAGGTCACTGAGGGTCACGCTACGCGTTGTTGTAACGGTGGAGGTGACCCCACCGGGGGTGGTCACTGTCAGGGTGCTGGGGAGGGGTGCCTGCATCCCGAAGCGGGGGTCCGGAACCTGGAGGAGGGTGGTCACGGTCCCATCAGGGACGGTGGTCGTGCGGCTGGCATCGCTCCCGAAGAGGGTATCAGTCTGGGTCCCGTCCGTCAGGCGGGACGTAGTTCATTTACTTCACGTTTAATCTGCCGCTTATTGACTGCAGAAACCAAACGGCCCTCGGGGACGGTCTGTCCCCAAAGGGCCGCGCCTTCCGTCGCCAGACTAAACCCGGCATCCCTGCCCCCCGGTGCTCCCGCAGGGAAACCCCGATCAACCGCGCAAGACACTATCGCGCAGGCGCGAACGGTGTCAAGGCGATTCTCGCTCTCTTGACAGGGGGACACGCTGAGTATAACGGCGGGGGCGCTGGGCAAAGCGAGTGGATGCTTGTCACAAGGTTACTAAGGTTGTAACGATTAAATGATGACCAGGCGTCCCCTCTTCTCCTACAGCCACGGATCTTTCGTACATACTGAAGTGGCGGGACGCTCCGGACAGCGGAGAGAGAGCCACTCGCGAGCGACGTGGACCAGCTCACCGACGGCTCCGTCACCTCCGAGTCTCTGTAAGAATGAACGGGCAGGTTCGGGAGTGTCAACGAACCCCATCCATAGAAGGACCCAGTCATCGCTCGGCTTTTCAACCAGACTGGGCAGGCGCTTGAGCAGTCGCTGGAGGTTCTGTGCCGGCCTCCGACCGATCCGGTGAAAGTAGAACGCGACCCCCTCTTGAAGGGTGTCATCCCCGGGACTCCGTTGCGCTAGAGCGGTACTGGCCTCGACGAACCCCGGCAACCGAAGCAGAGCGATGAGCGTTAACGTGTGGATCTGGCGTTCGCGATGGTCGCGTCGGAGAGCATTGAAGAGGAAGTGCTGGTATCTGGCTCGCTGCTGGTAATACGTCCGGAGGACCGTGGTGAGCTTCCCGGGATCCTCGAAGACTGAATGGTCGAGGTTGTTTCGGAGCTCCTCGAAAAAAGCCTCTTCTTGGCCCAACCGCAATGCTCTGGTCGGATTGGTCTCCGTTCCCGCGAAGGCCTGAGGCGACACCAGCCCTAAGCAAGGCCACACGAGCAGGAGACCCACCATGAGACGCCAAATAACCAAGTGCTCCGACATCCAGATTGTCCCTCCTGAATAGTGGTGGCTAATATTCGACGACCCTCACGCGTGTCCCACCACTCGCCTGGTGCTTCTGGATCACTTCGCGCAGTTGCTCGCGCACGTTCTTGCTCTTCAGGTTGGGATCTATGAGTGGGCAACCCCCGGAGTACCACCCGTAGTGTGGCCCGATCCAATAGCGGCGAAATCCGTATGGCGCGATGACGGTGCCGGGCGGCTGCCCTGGGGTGGTGTAGACCGGATAGCCCTTCGGGATGATCCTGCCGCTCGATCCACTTCTGGGTTCGAGGAGATATTCTCCGGGCGGGAGAGCAGCTCCGTAGCCGAACGACCCCATGGCGTCTCCCCATCCCGCCGGCTCGTTGAGAGGGAAGTAGTAGACCTCTCTGGGATTGTCGGGGTTGACCAAAGTCAAGGAGGAGCTCCCAGTCTCGTGGCTTCTGACTTGGACGCCTTCCAGACGCAGCCCGAGGGAATCGGAGGAGTTCACTGCGTCATTCAGCGCATACCCAAAGAGGTTTGGGTCCCCACCCCCGAACCCGGTCGGATCTTTCGTGGTCCACCGCCCGGTGAAGGCGTCGTAATCGCGGGCGCCAAAGCGGGTGAGCCCGGTGTGGAGGTCGTGCAGACCCCCGGCGAAGCCGAAGGGCTGGAAGCCGGGGTTGGTGTCCTGGGTGATCTGGCCGAACTCGTCGTAGTCGATTCGTTGAGCGACGGCCCCGCTGGCGGTGTCGAGGACGAGCCTGACGCCCCCGAGGTGGTCTGTCAAGA
Source organism: uncultured Dehalococcoidia bacterium (assembly GCA_964479365.1). Classification (GTDB taxonomy): domain Bacteria; phylum Chloroflexota; class Dehalococcoidia; order SM23-28-2; family RBG-16-64-32; genus CF-163. The sequence goes on along the minus strand of CAYZLC010000056.1, from coordinate 7,513 downwards.
GGCGGTAGGTAACGCCGGCCTTCACCATGTGGTCGGGGACGTTCACCTTGGTGCCGTAGACAAAGCGCGCGACGATGCTTCCCGTTCCGTCCAGCTCCGCGATGGGGCGGAGCTGGTCCCCGTAGAGGAAGCCCTGGATGAGGACCCCGTTCACCTTCTTGCCGATCCTCCGGTTCTGGCCGTCGATAATGTACTCGATCTGCGTACCGGTGGGCAAGGTGGCGGCTATCAGGTTCCCAAAGACATCATAGGCGTAGGTAGAAGTCTCGCCTCCACCCGTGGCCGTTTGGAGGTCTCCGTTCGCGGTGTAGGTGTAGGTCACGGCCCCGTAGCTCACCAGGCGGTCCTGGGCGTCGTAGGTCCCAGAGACCGTCCCGCTGCCCGGGCGGGTGACGGCGAGGCGGTTCCCATTGGGATCATACTCGTAGTGCGCAGTGATCATCCCGTTCTTGGTCACGTCAGTGAGCCGCCCGGCTTGATCATAGCCGTAGGTGTACGTATCGGTCACGCCGCCAATGGTCTCGGTCTTCTGGCTGATCCGCCCGAGAGCATCGCGGGCGTACTGGGTGTTGATCAGCGTAGAACCGCTGTAGTTCGCCTGGTACGTGCTGAGTTCGCCGAAGGTACTATAGGTCCGCGTATCACTTACCGACCCCACGGTCGTCCCCGTGAGCAGTCCGTTCTGCGTGTTACGCGTGAGGCTGAGGCTCCCCGCCTGGGTGAGCAGGCTGTCGGAGTCGTACTGGAAGGTGACGGGGTTCCCGCCATTGATACTCTCGGTGGCGACTCGGAAGTCCGTGTCATACGTGCGGGTGACGCTCCCCGCGACAGGCCCACTCCAGGTCGTGCCCAGCAGCAGCGGGCCATCATGCGTGTAGCTGAGCCCCACCCCCCCGGGGGCCGCGATGCTCGTCACCTGGCCTGTCGTTGGGTGGTACGTGAAGGTGGTTGGCCCTGTGGGCGCGGTAAGCGTCGCGAGCCGGCCCCCCGTGTCGTAGCCCAAGGTGAGACTCTGACCATCCGGGCGGGTGACCTGGGTGAGTTGCCGGTCGGCGTTGTGGGTGTAGGTGGTAGCGACGGTCCCGATCCCGAGCTCAGGTGGGGTGTACGTGGCCTCCAGGTCCACGGGCGTGTAGGTGAAGGCGTGGGCCGGCCGGCTTGGGGGCGTGATGGACGCCACGTTCCCGTTCGCGTCGTAGCTGGTCTGGATCGCCCGGCCATCAGCGAGCGTCTGGGTCGTGACCCGGCCGGCAGGGTCGTAGGCGAAGTTCACCGTCCGCGACAGCGGATCCATGAGACTGGCGAGGAACCCCTGGGGGTTGTACGCAAAGGTCGAGGTCCGCGCACTGGTCCCCGTCCCCTGGGTCATCGTGCTCAGGCGGCCGCGGGAGTCGTAGGCGAAGGTGATCGGTGCGAGCCCGGTCACCTGGGTGGTGAGGACCCGCCCCTGGGGATCGAGCGTGCTCGTGACCTGCCGCCCCGCGGGGCTGGTGTCGGTGAAGGTCTTCGTCGCAGCGGTGTAGGTGCTCGTGCCGGTCCGCCCATTCAGGGTCACCGTGTCGGTCTGATCGATCAGGCTCAAGAGGTTGTTCAGGTCACTGAGGGTCACGCTACGCGTTGTTGTAACGGTGGAGGTGACCCCACCGGGGGTGGTCACTGTCAGGGTGCTGGGGAGGGGTGCCTGCATCCCGAAGCGGGGGTCCGGAACCTGGAGGAGGGTGGTCACGGTCCCATCAGGGACGGTGGTCGTGCGGCTGGCATCGCTCCCGAAGAGGGTATCAGTCTGGGTCCCGTCCGGAGCGGTGTCCACTTGGTGCGTGCCGCCGTCGGCGAGCGTCTCGACGAGGTAGGTCGAGGTCCGATTGAGCGCCGTCGTGCGGGTCGCCGTGTAGGCCGTCCCGGCGTCACTGCGCGCGAGGGTGGTCACCCCCCCGGCTGGATCCTCGTCCCGCGTCAACCGGCCCAGATCATCATAGGTGAAGCGATGCGAGTCGCCACGCGGGGTCGTCAAAGTGGCCAGCAACCCGTCAGGTGCGTAGGTGAGTTGGGTTCTGCTGCTCGCGGGATCGGTGATGCTAGCGAGGTAACCGTTTGCGTCCACGCTTAGCGTCGTGCGCTGGCCAAAGGGCGCGATGATGGCGGTCGGGTTGCCTACGCCATCCCGTTCAATTTGGGTCACATTGCCGTCGCCGTCCGTAATGGAACTCAGGCGGCCTCCACTATCGTAGCCGAAGCTGTACCGGATCGCCCCGGTGAGCGCATTGACGGTCCGGAGATGCTGGCCCAGCGAGCTGAAGGCGTAGAGGTCGCTGCCGTCGTCGCTCGGGATCGAGAACTCCTGATTGGAGAAGCCCGGGAGGGCGGGCACCAGCTTCCGGATGCGGCGATTGGCCGTGTCCGCAATGGAGAGGTTCCCCTGGGCGTCCACCGCGACACCCGACGGGAAATCGAGCTGCGCGTTCCGGGCCAATCCGCCATCTCCATTAAATCCGTACTGGTCGGTCCCTGCCACCGTGGTGATGATGCCGTCGGGGCTCACCTTCCGGATCCGATTGTTATACGTGTCGGCGATGAAGAGGTTCCCCTGGGCATCCAGGGCCACCCCTCCAGGGTTATAGAGTTTGGCGAAGATGGCGCGGTCGCCGTCGCCGCTGAACCCGGGGGGAGCACTCCCCGCCACCGTGCTGATGATCCCGTCCGGCCGGACCTTCCGGATGCGGTGGTTCAACGAGTCGGCGATGAACAGGTTCCCCTGGCCGTCCACGGCCACGCCTGCGGGGAAATTCAGCCGGGCGCTGGTCGCGGGGCCGCCATCGCCACCGTATGCCCCTTGGAAAAATCCTGTGGGCCCGCTCCCCGCCACCGTCGTGATGATGCCGTCGGGGCCCACCTTGCGGATGCGGTGGTTCCACGAGTCGGCGATGAACAGGTTCCCCTGGCCGTCCACGGCCACAGCCGACGGACTCCTCAGCCCGGCGCTGGTGGCCGGTCCGCCGTCGCCGGTCAACCCCACGGCGCCACCACCCGCCACCGTGCTGATGATCCCGTCCGGCCCCACCTTCCGGATCCTGTGATGGTCGGTGTCGGCGATGAAGAAGTTCCCCTGGCCGTCCACGGCCACGCCGGAGGGATTGAAGAGGTCGGCCTCGGTCGCCTGCGCCCCATCGTTGAGCAACTGGGTATTGCCGGTCCCGGCCACGGTAATGATGGTCCCGTCGGGCCTCACCCTGCGGATCCGCTGGTTCGACCAGTCGGCGATGAACAGGCTGCCCTGGCCGTCCACGGCCACATCCACGGGGTAGCCGAGCTTCGCGCTGGTGGCCGGCCCGCCGTCCCCGCCAAATACGTTGTTGGGATCCCAGTCACTTCCTGCCACCGTGGTGAGGACCTGGGCTCCCAGATCCGCAGCCGCGCGCCGCTCCCCGCTCCCGAGCAGGAGCACCTGGCCTCCCTGATCGTAGAGGTGATGGACGTTCAGGAACCAGCCCCCGAGCCCCAGGGCCTGCGGCTGACCGTCCCGGATGGCTCCGAGCGAAACCCACTGCTCCTGCCAGAGGGTGGTCTCCCTGCGAGCCGGGTTGGACCCGAACGGGCCGATCCCGGGCACGGCGAAAGCCCGTCCTTGCGCGTTGGGGATGGAGTAAACCATGTCGTACACGTAGCCGATGCGAACCAGCGCGGATTGCGCCCCCTGGGGGAGGCGCCCGTAGCCGTCCCGGCCGTCCCAGGTGAACTGGTAGGCCTGGTTTGGAAGGGCCGCGAAGGTCTGCTTAAACTCCTGTCCGGCCACCCAGATGTCGAGCTCGATCCGCTTGAGGCTGGCCGGAACCGTGGGGCCGCTCAGGGGGATGTCCATCGCGTTCGCGCCCTTGCGGCCGGGGGCCCGGTCGCTCTGATAGTGGAGGCGGAACGGCGTACCGACAATGTCCACGGCCTCGCCGAGCGTCTGGTTCTGGCACTGGATGATGGAGCCGCAGGAAGCGGTCGGGCGGTTGGTGTCGCGCTGCTTCCTGGGCGCAGACTGGCCGGGGGACGTACTATCCGGAGGGAGGTAGAAGCCCCAGTTGCAATCGAAGGGGCTGAAATGGGGGATGGGTACGCGCCAGAGGCTCTGGCCTGGCGGATACAAGGCGGCAAGTTGCTGGCGCTCGGCATCGGTGATGCCGAGGCTCGTGAGCGCGCTCGGACCGGCTGAGGTCCCGCTCCCCGTGACATCCACATCCGCAAGGCCGGCCGTGACCGAGAGGATCTTCAGGATCACCCCGTTGTCCGAGGGCACCCAGGCTGCACGGTCCCGATCGTAGTACCCCACGGGGACGATGCCCCCTACAGGGAAGTTCAGGAAGTTCTCCACGTAGTAAGTGACGGGTCGGCTGAACTGGACGCTCTTCGCCCCGGCATTCAGGGCCTCATCCGCGCTCAGCTCGATGGCGTAGGTGTAGGCGCTGGTAGGGGGCAAGGGGGCCGGCATGGCGGTCGGGCCGTCGGGGCCGACAGTGTACTCCGTCGCGCGCACATGCAGGCTCGTGAGCGGTAGGCTGGTCCCGTCGGAGAGCTGCATCGTGGCCGTCGTGCCCTGTGGGAAGAAGAGCGTCGCCTGACGCGTGCCATCGCTATCCGTGACGGGATTTCCGCGGGCCACCTGGATCGGGTTGGGGGCAGTCAGATCCACCGTCGTCACCCGGGTATCGAGTGGGGTGAGGATGACATCGGGCAGCAGGGCGTAGTCTTGCCAGCGGGGCGTCACCGGGCGCTGCGCCATGGGGTATCCCGCCTTCTCGTAGCGCACGGTGAGGAGGCTCCCCCCATTGACGGCGAGATCAAACATCCCATCGGTCCGGCTGAGGGTGGTGCCGAACTCCGGGTGGCTCAGAATGCTGATGGTGACCCCGGAGAGCGAGGTACCATCCCGACTCAAAACCCGGCCTCGGAGGACCGCCACACGCCGGGGTTCGATGGTACCGGGCGCCACTTCAGCCTGGACCGGATTAGGCCCCGTGTACAGGAACTCCGTGGCGGGCTTGAGGCCGGTCGCCACGCCGCGATCCAGCGGCGGGGCGACCGTATTGGGATTGGGGGGCAGCAAGGTGACGGTGAGCGTCGCGGTCGCCGTGAGCCCCGAGGGAGAGTGGGCTGCCGTGATGATCGTGCTTCCCTCGCTTTTGGCCAGGGCGAGGCCCGTGCTCATTCCAATCGTGGCGACTGACTCGTTGCTGCTGGTCCAGGTGACGCCGGTCGTGACATCTTGCGTGCTCCCGTCGGTGAGCGCCCCGGTGGCCTGGAACTGAAGGGTCTTGCCCGCGGTCCGCGTAGGGGCCGGCGGCGTGATGGCGATGCTCATCAGGGCGGTCGCCGTCGCGGTGAATCGAGCCGGGGCGGAGGTGAGGCCGAGGCCGTAGTGGGCGGTGGCGAAGAGTTCAAGCTGGTTCTCGGTATTGGGCGTGAGGGTCACGGGAAAAGAGAAGTGCCCCGTGGCATCACTGACGGCGACCGGCCGCAGGGCCCAAATCGCATGGGTGAAGCGGACCCGGTGCCGATGCGGCCCCACAAAGCGCAGGGTCGCCTGCACGTGCTCGCCCGGCCGCAGGAAGCCCCCCAGGAGGGCCACCTCGACATAGGGATCCCCCTCGGTGGTGGTCCCCGTGGCATTCGCCAGAGTCACCTCGGACGGTTTGAGGCTCGTCAGGACGATCGCCAGGGGGCCCGCCAAGGGAGTATCGCCGGTGTTGGTCAGGGTGACGCGGTGGGTGAGCCTGCCTCTCTGATCGTCAGAGGAAGCGTGGGAGGTGTGGAGGGCCACCTGGGCGGACACATCGTCCTGCGGCGGCAGGGGGGCCTTCGCCCCTCGGACGGTGAGGACGGCATTGGGCTCGGTGGTCCCCGTGAGAGTGAGGCGCGCCTCCTTCGTCACCTCTTGGGGCGGAGGGTCAAGAACCGGGGGTCGGGGCGCGAGGAACTTCAGGATGCGGCCGGCCTCAGCCTCGGCCACGTAGAGATTGCCGCCCGCATCGAAGAGGAGACCCCGGGCCTCCTTGAGGCCCGTGGCGAAGAGGGCCACCCCCTCCTCGCTGAAGGCCTTGCCGATCACGCCCCGTTCGAGCCGCCAGTCCTCCCCGTCCCGTTGCCGATCAGCCGTGAGATACGTCGCGTCCAGGGCATCCAGGGTGAGATCATGCGGCTGCTTGAAGCCGGAGCGCACCAGGACCTCCAGGCCTTCCCCGGGGGTCCACTCGAAGACCGTGCCCCCCTCCCGCTCGGGCTCACTCCGGAGGCGATCGGCCACGAACCGGACGCTCCCGTCGGGGAGGACCCGGAGCCCCTCGGGCCGCTTCAGGCCCTTTACCAGAAGCTGCGGCTTGGAGCCATCAGGGGCGAAAGAGAGGAGGACCCCTTCCTCGGCATCCCGGAGCTTGAAGCCGGCCCCTTCCTCGGCCGTCACGTAGATGGTCCCATCCTCGCCCACCGCCACGCCCTGGGGCTTCTCCAGATCTTTCCGGAGGACGCTCACCTTCCCCTGCTGGGTGATCCGGCTCAGGCTCCCGGCCTTTTCATCCACGACGAGGAGGGAGCCATCCTGGGTATCCCAGGCGAGGCCCCGGGGCCGCTTGAAGCCGGGGGCAAAGGTGCGGAGGTGGGCGTGGCCGTGGTCATCGAAGTGAATGCGCAGGATGAGGCCCGTGTCTGCCTCGGCGACGAAGAGGTCCCCGGTCACCGGATCCCGGGCGAGGCCACTGGGCTCCTGGAGGTGCCGGGCGAGGATCTGGAAGGGGGCGTAGGCCTGGAGGCCGTGGTGGGGCGCGGATACGGGGGCTCGGAGGAGAAGCCAGAGGAGGACGCCCAGCCCGAGGAGGACTGTGGACCCCCGAACCATGGGGGACCGAAGCGTCCGCGACATCCGGGACTCCCGCGCGGAAGGCCTGCCGGGCCACGGCGACAGTCACTCACTACAAGCACTACAAGAGCGCCGCCGTGGGCTCTACGGCCCCACGCCACCCTGTGCTGAGCAGGGCCGCGAGCGAGGATGACAGTAGCGGGTGTCTGAGCGGGACGCAATGTATCGAAGGATATATTTTTGTATATCGTTGGATATATATCGGGTGATCCGGCGAGAGCCTCTGAGGAGCGGGAGGAGGGCCTGAAGCATCCTGCTGGCGGCAGGTTTCGGCGTGTTGCCCGTTTGGGAAGCGAATCGGCCGGGGGGGGTGCGAGGGGTGGCCCACGGCATGGCGCGCTGCATCGGGCGCTGCGGGATCGGGAGGGTGGCCGGCCTAGCCCGGATATTGCCGTTCAACTACCAATCCCGCCAACGGTGGGACAAGGCGCAAAGAGAGTCGCGGGCTAGGGGAAGGCCCGGTGGTGTCTTGCTACCTTGGTGGTGATTGGGCTTAGCGGATCAGCCGGGACAGCGAGGCGTTGAGGTCTTCGAGATTGAAGGGCTTCCGAAGGTAGTCGCTCACTCCCGCCCGCAGGGCGCGAGCCGCCACCTCTTCCGATCCATACGCCGTGAGGACCA
>CAYZLC010000055.1:0-10730 GCA_964479365.1 uncultured Dehalococcoidia bacterium | reverse complement strand
CGGCGATCACGACGCCGTCGGCGGTGACCGCGGTGTGCTCTCCGACAAGGAGGGCGGCCCATGCCTCGGCGCCGCCTTTGTGGTCGCCCCAGGTCGTACAGTGCCCGGCGCAATACGCCACGAGCCGCATCCGGCCCTCCCGCGTGTTGGGGAAGGGCGGGGAGATCGGCGTCCCCTCCGAGACCGTCTCGTAGACGACGATCTCCGTCTCCTCCGGCGCGAGGCCGGCGACGTCCGGCATCTCGTCCGGGAGTAGGGGCCGCGGCGTGCCGCCGCCCACGGAGTGCAGCCAGGCCTTGGGGATCGTCCGCAGCTCGCGGCCGCCTACGAAGAGAACCTGGGGCTCGATGCCCATGGGCCGTCCCGGATTCTCGCGGCTGGCTGCGAGTTCGCCGGGATCGTCGTTTGGGTCAAACGTTCGGTTCATCGCTGGCTCCTTCTTGCGCACGTTCGGCATCGCCATACATCGCTCAGATCCGGCCTGAAGTCAAGCGATCCTAGGGCCCTCCGAGCCGATTCCGCGGAGCCCTCGACGGGCGGGCGAACAATAGATCTCAGGCCGGGGAATCCGAATTCGCTTGACTTCCGGCGCGCGAAGAGCGATGTATCGCAGCACCCAAGAAAGGAGGTGCTCGATGAGCATCGACAACAGGAACCTGAAGCCGGGGACCGTGCTGGTGGCCGTCTATCCCGCGCGGGGCCCCAAACGTAAGGAGTACCGCTGCGAGGTGGTGGCTGGCGAAGAGGGCAAGGTGGGCTACCGTTTGAAGGATGGGCGGGAGTTCACGAGCCCGTCGGCGGCGGGGACGGCCGTCATGGGCGGCACGGCCTGCAACGGCTGGCGGTTCTGGAGCGTCGAGGGTACGGAGAGGCCGACGAGGGGCGCCACGAAGCTCCAGAAGGCCGCCAGTAAGCCCCCGGCCAGCTCCAAGCCGAAGGCGATCGCGGAGCGCGGCGCCAAGGCCAAGCGGGCTCGCAAGGCCGCGAAGCCCTCCAAGAACGGCGCCGTGCCGCCCAAGCCCGTCGCCTGCGGGGACTGCGGGAAGGAGTTCCCCGACGCCCGCGCCGCGGCGGACCATATGCGGGACGAGCACGGCTCGCCGGAGGCCGCCGGGACGGGCAGCCGCTAACCCCATCCGCCTCAGGCGGACACGCAGCAGGTCCCCTCGCGGGCCTGCTGCCTCTCTCACGACCGCACGCCCATTGCTAAGCGGAGGTTGAACTAGGTGGCGGCGCGCGTTTGCACGTTCGTCAAGGAAGACGGCTCAACCCGCTGTCGGACCTAGAGGCCGCCGCGCCACCAGGGTGTGCCACCTGGTAGCCCGCGGTCCAGGGCGTCCGTCATCATCCTGCGCCCCAGGCGCCCTCGTTCCGTTGCCGCCCCAGGTCCTCCAAACGTTCTGATCCTCAACATGCCACTCCAGTTCTTCTGCACCGCCAGCCCCAGGGCGATCATCAGGGGTCCGGGCTCGTCGCCGATCCGGAAGCTCTTGAGCTCCTCCTTTAGCTGTTCGACCCCCGCTCGGGCAGCGTCCGCCGGCGCGAGTGGTCCGCGGGGCGGTCGAAGCTCATGAAGCCGGGACACGATCCAGCCTCTGCCGATCTTGACCGCTCCGTTCTCTTCAACTCGCTCGTCACCGTCGGTTAGGTGGACCGGCACCATCGGCCCCGGCACGCCGTGGCCGCGGAGGACGCTCAGTATCGACTTCCCGAAGTGAGCGACGTTCACGTAGAGCCTAGGGTGGCGGCCGCCGTTCCGACGCGCGGCTTCCTCAGTGATCTCAACCACGCGTCGCACCGCGTCGTCGTACGACGGCGCGGACAGCTTCTCCAGGAACCAGATGTCGCGGAAGGTGCACTTCCTGCTGTTCTCGTTGGCCCGCCGCTCCACCTTCACGACCGCGATCGCGATGGGCTTTCCCTCCTCGTCGATATCCAAACCTGCCGTCAGCATTTCGTTACCTCCCTTGCTTGAAGAAGATTCTCGATGTCTTCTGGCCGGAACACCGGCACTCCGCCGCCCTTGCTCGCCAGCAGGCAATAGAGCTCGGCGTGGGCGTAGTGGTCGTCCCGATCCGGGTCCAACCACTTCGCGACGACATTACCCTGGTCGTCTCGCTCCAGCGTGCGCTTCAGGACGAGCAACTCCCGATAGTACTCACCGTATCCCTGCTTCACCCGTCCGCCCAGGCGCTGGGCGTCGCGCGGCAACGCCGCCACGCCGTCGCGGAAGCGCTGGAACGTTTCGTCCAGCAGTTCTCCCCGGTTCACCACGTACCGGTTCGCCTCGCCCGGTCCGCCCTTCTTGCGCTCGTAGCCCGGCTGCTGGCGGCCATACTGGGCTAACCAGACCTCCGGCTTGTGCCGCAGCGCGAACTCCCGCGCCAGGTGCAGCTCGGGCGCGGGGTCGACCACGCAGCGGCGGACGTTGTACCGCTCCATCAGCGCGTCGAGCTGAGGGAAGCCCTCGACCTCCGCCGCGAACCAGAGCCTCGGCAGCGGTGCGCTCGAACCGTCGGAGTGATCGCCGTCCGAACTAACGCGCTCACGGATCACGACATGGAGCCTCATCCCCACGTCGACGCCCATGTCGCAGGGCTGGCCGGCGTAGTCGTCCAGGCCGTAGTCGGATCGACAGCGGTGGAGCACGTCGATGCTCAGGCCGCCGCCGGGCGGCGCGAACGGCTCGCCCAGGTCGCTGTTCTGGAACTCCCGCACCGCCACGGGCGTGGTCGCCCCCGCCGCCTCGACCATCTCCGTGATGTTGGCCCAGGGGCTGTAGAGGCGGCTCAGATGATAGCCGTGCACGCGGCCGTTGCCCGGCGCCTGCGCTACCCAGCGACCGGGCGTCGTCAGGTCGATCGGCTTCCGGCAAGAGCGGCAGACCAACCGCGCCTTCGTGAGATCTATGTTGTCCCGCCAGGTCAGCGGCTGCTCCAGCCCGCAGCGCGGGCAAGGCAGAAAGTACCGCCGCTGATCGGACTGCAAGTAGAGCGCGTTGACGCCAGCCTCCGGATGGCGGGGCGTGGAGGCGATGCGCAGCAGGCCCTTGCTGCTGGACGCGAGGCGCCGACGTGCCAGCTCCACCACCCCTTCGTCCATCTGGTCGAACTCATCGAGGATCACGAGGTCGGCGTCGACGCTCGCGATCTGGCGTTTGCTATCCGTGCCCCGCAGGTAGACAGCGCCCGGGCCCAGGCGCTTCAGCCGCTTGCTGTCGGCCCCTTTGCGCCGCGGAGGCTCCGGCTGAAGCCGCTCGCGCAGGTAGGCGCTGTCCTGGATCGCCCGGTCGATGCGCGCCTGGGCGAAGTCGTCCATCTGATTTTGCGTCGGCATCAGGAAGAGCACGTTGCCCCGGCTCGCGTAGCGGGTATCGGCTGCCCAGAGGGCGAGGTTGACGAGCAGTTCGGAAAGGCCCACCTGGGCCGACTTCTGGATCACCACCAGCGGGTGGTCGTCGCGGGCGATGTCGGCCAGCGCCGGCTGGTGGAGCAGCGGCTCGCCGCCAACCGTGCGATGCGCCATCGCCCACGCGTACGGGTCAGCCGGATTTCGCCGCGCCTTCTCGACCCAGAGCGCCCTGCGCGTGCTCGATGAGACGGTCAAGCTCCTCATCGGTGAGCGCCGCGAGCTTCGCGTTGATTTGGACATCACCAGTCACCTCCTGTCGTTCTGTCGGTTCGCCCCGCGCCAGCCGCTCGAGGCGCGCGCCTTCGACGATGGCGCGGATGGCGGCATCGGCCGTCGCCTTCTCCTTGTTCATCCCGGCGAGCCACTCCGTTCCCCGCTGCTGGAGGAGGAGCGCTTCCTTCGCCTGGCGCTCGTACATCTCGCGCAGCGCCTGGAGGCGCGCCTCGTCCTCGGCCTGCTTCGCCTGCCGCTCGAGCTGGGCGATGCGGTCCTGCCAGCGGAAGCGCCGCGACCACTCATAGATGGTCCGCAGCGTAGGCGCTTTCCCGCGTGCGACGAGCACGCCGTGCAGCCGTTCGATGGAGCGCTCCGCGCCCAGGCGCCAGTAAGCGTCGAAGGCCTCCCGGTGCCGCGTTGTCTCAGCCATGGTGCGCCTCCAGGTATGATCGGCAGATGGCGGCCAGGGCCCGGCCGCGCCGGTTCTGGCCGTCGAGCTCCTCTGCAGCCCTGGCGACCGCCTTTTCAACGACGAGTTCGTCATCGGCGCTCACCACGAAGCTGATGGCCCTCACCCCGCTGCCACCCTCGGTCTGCCGCTCGAGATCGGCCAGCAGCTCGTCTAGGTTGAGGTCGAGGAGATCGAGGCTCTGGCGGATCAGCGCAGCGCTCTCCGGCAGAAGCGCGGCCAGCTCCTCGGGCGAAACCAGCGCGGTTAGCTCCCGCAGCAACTCCGCGCGCTTCAGCGGATCGTCTTGGCCTTCGAGCCGGTTGAGCGTCGCGAGTAGCAGAAGGGCCGTTCGGTCGTCGCAGGGCCAGACGTAGCAGAGGGCCTCGCCGTGGCCGAGCCGCCGCAGAACGTCGGCGCGTTGGTGGCCATCGAGCAGCTGGAAGCAACCTTCCTCCTCGGGGTGGGGACGGACTACCAGCGGCGGGTAGTCGCCCTCGCGCCGGATGTTCTCCGCGAGCTTCTCCAGACGCGCCTCGTCCATGACGTTCGCGTTCGCCGGGTGCGGCCGCAGACGGTCGAGCGGGATCCGCATTAGGCGTTCTGCGCTCGGCTGATTACTCGGTGGCGAGGACAATGAACTCTTTGTTCTTGGCATTCTTCTCCTCCGACGCGATGCTCGCCAAATGCCGGTAGGGCACTTGGATGGCGTTGATGTTGGGCCGGTATGGCCGAATGAGATCTTGCAGTTCGTCCAGCTCCAAGGCGGCGTTGTTCAGCGACACCAGCCAGACGGGAATATGCCGGCAGGCCTGGAGCAGCTCCCCGAGCAGATCGATGCTCCGAGAAAAGCCGCTGACCTCGAAGCGCTCGCCCTCCAGCAGGTCATCGAGGACGGCGTACTCGCGCTCGTACGAGGTCGTGCCCGGATACGGCGGGTCGAGGTAGACGACATCGCCCGTCAGCCGTGGAAGCAGCGTTAGCACGTCCTCCTGGTAGGCCTCGCCGCGACCGGGCAGCACGCCCTGGTTCACCTCCTGCGCCAGCCGCCACCAAGCGGCGGGCCGCAACAGATCGAGGCTGCGCACGTAGTGGCCGACGCGCCGCGGGCTGACGAGATCGTAGTCGCCGGAGAATGCCGCGCGCGCGTCGGTGCCGCGCAGCATCGACATGGGCTGGACCCGGAGCATCCATTTGATAAGGAGGACCAACGCGAGCGATCGCTTCGGCTCCGGGAAGTAATCGCTGCGGATCCAATGGAGCGCGCGATCGATCAGGCGGGCGTGCTCGTGAGAGAAGACCGACGGCACGTAGCGCTCCTCCGCCATGTGCGGGTACGGCACGCCAGGATCGCGCAGGAGCAGCGCCATGTCGGCGCGGTCGAGGATGACGGCGTCGTTGGCGATGAAGGCCCGGCCGATGACGGCAGAGCGCAGCGCAAGGTCGTTGCAGACAACCCGGAAGCCGTAGGCTTTGGCAAGCAGGCTAACGCTGCCTCCGCCTAGGAACGGGTCGACGAAGGTCGTGCCCCGCCAGTTCGATCGCGGTACGCGGGTATCGAGCAGCGCGAAGATGAGTGGCGCAAGCTTGCGCTTGCCGCCGAGGTAGGCGGGTAGGGCGCTAAACAGCTGTGATTTGTTGTTCCGTCGAGTAGACAAAATACGACCTCCGGCACCTTTTGGTGCCCAGAGGCCGTGTGACGGCGCGCCGCAGAAATGCGGTATTCGGTTCCGCCCACATTATACCAGACTGCGATCCCTCGGCAAGTGCGCTAGGGCGCCATCCCCAACAGCTCTCCGTCCAGCACTTGCCTCGTGCGACAGCCGGGGCAAATGACCTCCGCCGGCAGGTCGAGGACGGGGACTTCGGCCTGCCGGTGGGGCATCAACTCGGGCCAGCGCTCAGCCATCTCAAGTGTGGCCTTTAGCGGTCGTCTGAATGAGCTGCCGCGGAGCTGGGCTCGCTTCTGATTCGCGTGGCGACTGAGGGTCCAGACGCCGTCCTCCTCCCGGCGGATCCAGCCGGCGGGAAACGCGATGCGGCGATAGCTTTTCCGAGGGCGGCCGGTCGAGAAGACGTCCGTGACCTTGGCCAAGTAGGCATCGCAATCGCCGCAAAGGACTCTGCGCCCTTTCCTGTCGAGCCGCGCCTTCACCATCGGCTGTAACCGGTCCGGCAAGGAACCGTCTCCTTCGTCGCGGAACGCTGTGGGTCGATAGCCGCCCGGCGCACGATCCTCCATGCGCCAGCAGCAAAGCAAGCCCACTTGAAGGATCGGCCGGGCCGCGGTGTTTCCAGAGTCTCGCGACGAATCTTTGTGCTAGCGGGCTTCCTGATTTTCGCCCTGTGCGCACCATGCGGCGAGCCTCTCATACTCGTGGATGGCAAGCCGCTCGGCCGGCGTCACCGACCTTGCTCTCGGTGACGTTATGGCCACACCTCCGCGAACGGATCGTGCGCCAAGGTTGGCCATGAGACTACGAGTGCGATTAGCTTCGGATGACATCATAGAGCGGTGCTCCAACCGCTCCTTGGATGCCAGACCCGGCGGAAGGGAACGCCCGCGGCCGCGGCCTGTAGAGGTGGCATCAGGAATTCAGCGAGCGAGATGACGACGTCGCTGAGATCGAGTTGACGTTCGCCATCCCCAAGTTTCCTCGTAAACGCGCGCCACTGAGAGATCTTGTCAGCATCGGTTGAGAAGACTTGCGTGAGCGCGGTCGGCGGTTTCACTGGGATCGGTGTCTTCCGCCGATCGAACGTCGCCTTGATTGCGTCGCGGAGCGGCGCGCCGTCGAAGTCGAAAGTGATCGCGAACTCCTGGAGATCGTAGAAGTCCTTCATTCTGCTGTTGACAATTCCGAGTGAGACCATCGCTTCGAGCTTTTCAGCGACAACGGACTCTCGCGGGTACACGTTCAGGACTGGCGCTGGCTGATCGAGGAGAACGGGGTAGGCCTCCTCCCGGGGTCCGGGGATCATTACGTCGCCGAAGGCAATGTCCACTTGAACCGTGATCTTAGCCCGGGCGAGTTGGGCATTCATCCGCAGGCGCACGCCTTCATACCCCTGATCCTCCTGAATCGCCGAGCCCCGAACTGACTTGGCGTCGAATATGATTCCGTCAGGCTCGACGTCCGTCGCGCAGATTGTCCGGAACACTTCGACGAGGTGCGGAATCGTGGCATCTCCAACACCGAGCAAGTCAATATCTCGCGTCGCACGGTGTGGCGTATTCGTCCACAGTTCGAAGAGCATTGCACCTTTGAGCACAAATGTGCCGCGAAAGGGCGAGCGACTGAGTCGATAGAGCAGGCGCTCGTTGGCGTACCGCGTGAGGACGTACTCGAACTCCTCTTCGCGCTGGCGCGCGACATTCAAGAGGCGTTGTCGAACGGATACCGGTGACGAACGGCGGTCGGGGGCGCTCACGCGAGCGTTTCCAGATAGGGGCGTATCACTGACGCGACTCGGCAGATCCTCGCGTACTTCCACAGCTCGTCTACCGTGCAGCGCCGGCGCCGGAGAGCATCACGCAGAGCCTCGATGGCTACGTCCAGCCCGATCTTGTGTCGGTACTTGAAACAGTCGGCAATCGTTTTCGCGGGCTGATAGATACGCACTTGGACGCCGTCGATCCTGTGCGTTGCGATACCGGCGGTCAACGCCGGTCCGGAGAAGCGTACGATGCGCAGCGGAGGGCTCGCACGTGCCGGTCTCCAATCCTTCTCGCCAATCGCCATCCACACTTCAAACGGCGCCTGGGTGGAGATGTCATGATAGCGCAGCGCGGAGAGGAGACAGACGACGCCGCGTGGCACGCGCTTGGCCGCTGCAGCGAGACTGTGATGCTGAGTGAGCGGGGCGTCTGGTACGGTATAGAGTCCACGCCCGAGGCGGACAACGACGCCCTCGTGCGTCATCCGGGCGAGCTGCACGCGGGATACCCCGAGTGCCTCGAGGTCCCGCGGTCGGACGACGCCGGCACGTCGGATGCGCTTCAGTACCTGGGCTTTGGTGGGTGTGCTCATACCTTAGTAGTATGATACAAAACCTCGGGAGATGTCAAGAACTCCCGAGGTGTTGTATTATCGATATCACCACCGGCCGGACCTGCCCCCCCCGAACGGGTATCACTCGGTCCAAACCGGGGTTGACAACTGTGTGAACGTCCTGTCTAGCGGAACTGCCTGGTAAGGTCTCCGAGCCGGGATACTTCTTCGCCGGCCAGCGCAAAGGCCATCGCCCCGGCACTCTCCTGAGCGTGGGCCGGCTTGCTGGCGCCAGGGATCGCGACGACCGTGTCGCCATGCGCGCTGACCAGCCAATTGAGGGCGACCTGTGCGGGCGTGACGCCGTGGCCGGCCGCGATCTCCTCGAGCGCCGCGACGAGCGGTCGGCTCCGCTCGATCTTGCGACGTAGCGAGAAGCGCCTGCCAATCGGGCGGCTCCTCAGCAGATCCCCAGCACGGTGGAACTTGCCCGTTAGGAGGCCCATCTCGAGGGGCGAGTAGGCGATGATCGTCACGCCCAGCTCCTTGGCCGCATCGAGGACGCCGTTGCCCTCGATGTGGCGGTCGAGGAGGCTGTACTTCATCTGGTTGGACGCGAGCGGGATGCCGCGCCTGGCCAGTGCCGCGTGCGCCCGCTGCATCCGCTTGGCCGAGAAGTTGCTCACGCCCACCGTTCGGATCTTGCCTTGCAGGACCAGATCGGCCATCGCCTCCATCTCCGCCTCGACCGACGAGAAGGAAGCCGGGTTGTGCACCTGGTGCAGGTCGATGCCAAACGGCGCCAGGTTGCGGAGCCGCTGGTCGATGGTGCGCCCGATGGAGCCTGCCCTGCGTAGCACCGGCTGCCACTTGGTCGCGATCACGACGTCGCGGTTGTGCTTTCCCGCCGCGCTTAGCGCATGGGCGAGGGTTCGCTCCGAGCGCCCGCCGCCATACGCTTCCGCCGTATCGAACCAGTTGATACCACCATCGAGCGCCGTGGCGACGATCTCGTCCGTCACCTGCGGTTCGATCTTCGACCAGATGAGGCCGTGGATACTCCGTCCCTCGGAGAACTGCCAGGTGCCGAGGCCGATCGGGGTGATCTCGATCTCAGTCCGGCCGAGGCGCCGCTTCGTGGGGTTGGGCTTGTCCGGGCTCACAAATGACACAGTCGTACCGCCGTCCTGTCTCTGGCCAGTCAAGCAGGGCGCGTTGCCCGATACGCGGAGACCGCAGCGGCAACGTCGTCGTCGCTCATGCGATCTCCGCGTGCGAGATCGGTGAGCAGCGCCGCGCGCGCCTTTAGATCGGCTCGGTCTCGCGCGAAGCCTCGGGGGTCTTCGACCGCCTCGAAGCGGTCGCCGTCCTCGTGCCAGCGGAAGAGTGTGCGCCCGACAGGCCGACCACTCTTTACGCAGTCGACCTCGTAGACGTGAGCGAGGCGTCGCCAGAAGGTCGCTTCATCTCGGCCGAAGAGCCGGATGTAGAGCACAAGGTCGATCGCAGACGCCTGGTCATCAGGAATCCCATTCCTTTCGGTGATGACGCGGACGGCCTCCTCAGGCCCAGGGGCGTGCAGCGAGGCCTGGAGCGAGTAGCCGGCTGAGAGCGTGTCGAACACGCGCCGCACCGGCTCGCCCCAGATGTAGCCCGGCACAGGCGCCTCGCTGAACTCGGCCACGACCAAGTAGCCGCCCAGCTGGTCGCGCTTGAGCCGCTCCATCTCCGCCGGCGAGCCGTCAACCTGATGCAGCGGCACCTCGGGCGGGCGCAGCGCCAAAACCGCGTTCGAGAGGGTGGACTTGCCCGCGAAGCGTGGGATAGCGACCGTGAGGAATGAGCGCTGCTCGTCGACCGCGGCCCAGATCGTTGCGGCGACCTCGGCGCTCATGGTGCCGTTGCTGATGAGGTCGGCAACTGTAATCGACACGGCTCCCTCCTCCCAGGCATTCTATCGCTGGCGGGCATTCGCGGCACAGCCGAGGAGCGCCGATTGGAGCCATCACCGCTGGCACACCGTGACGCCCTGCTCGGTCTGGTGGAGGCTGGCAAGTGCCGGTTTTTCCGGCCGACGCCCGGCGAGCGCCCGCTCGCCCGTCGGCGCGAACGTCATGAACGTCGCCTCCACCGTGTCCCCCAGATGGCGATCACGACTCCGGCCCCAGCGGTATAATCGGCGAGCGAACACCGCATGACAATCCTGCAGGAGGCGATGACATGGCCAAGGTGCTTTGCGTGCTCTACGACGATCCTGTCGGCGGCCACCCGAAGTCCTACGCGCGCGACGAAATCCCGGCACTCGACCATTACCCGGGCGGCCAGACGTTGCCGTCGCCTCAGGCGATAGACTTCAGGCCTGGAGAGCTCCTGGGCAGCGTGTCGGGCGAACTCGGGCTGCGCAAGTTCCTGGAGGAGCGCAGCCACACGTTTGTCGTGACGTCCGACAAGGACGGCGCGAATAGCGTCTTTGAGCGCGAGCTGCCGACGGCGGAGATCGTTATCTCACAGCCGTTCTGGCCCGCCTATCTCACGGCCGAACGGATCGCCAGGGCGCCGAATCTCAAGCTTGCGATAACTGCGGGGATAGGCTCGGATCACGTGGACCTGCAGGCGGCGTCCGAGAAGGGGCTCACCGTCGCCGAGGTAACGTATTCGAACAG
>CAYZLC010000054.1:0-11025 GCA_964479365.1 uncultured Dehalococcoidia bacterium | reverse complement strand
TTGCCCTCTGTGATCGGTGGCGATGGCGCAAGGGCCGCGTTTTTGAGCGAATCCAGCCCGGCCAATCTCAAACTGTGCGGAATTATACCATCGTTACCGGCAGCAGGCACCCCGCGCCGGAGGCCTCGAGGTTGGGCTACCGTCAGTCCTGGACTAGAATTTGGTCAGGTCTAGTATGAAACACGCCACCCCTTACCGGCGATGACCACCGTGTTCCTGGACAGAACCCTATCGCGGTTGGGGGACTGGGTCGCGAAGGATCGGACGCTGCCCGGACCGCCGTGGCCGCTGAACGCCATACTGCTCGCGATACTCGCGGTAGGCCCGCTGCCGCTGGCTGCGCTCGCGCTGAACGAGGTTACGGCGCTCTTCTGGCTGATCCTCGTGGCAGACCTCGTGCTGCTATTCGTCGTGGCCGTGGCGACGTTCCGGACACCGGCGCTCTTCATCGCCATCATGGTGCTCTGGTTCGCTCTTCAAAGGTTCGTGCTTGCGTTGATCGCTCCCCACGTCAGCGCAGACCTCGTGCGGCTCCTCTTGACATACAAAGAGGGCTTCTACCTCATCCTCCTGGCTGTCGGCGCGGTCAGCGTCGCCATGCGACAGCTTCGCGGCGAACGCGCCTTGCCCGCGCTGCTCGCCGTCGATGCCGTCGCCTTGGCGTTCCTGGCCTGGCTGGCGCTGGTCTTCATCAGCGACCCTCAGTCTTCGCCGCCTGAGCTTACGTACCTGCGGCGATTCGCTGCCCCTGTCCTCCTCTACCTCGGCGGGCGCCTGCTGATCGCCCGGCGCGATCAGTTTCTCGATAGTGCCCGCCTGCTCGTTGCCGTCGCAGTGGGTGTCGCGCTCTTCGGTCTCTTCGAACGCTTTACCTTCGACATCGCCTTCTGGCGGGATACCGTTGAGGCGAGCACCTTCTACGGGAAGCAGGTGGAATCCGGTCTGCTACCTGAGAACTGGACCGTGATCTACCGCGGCGTCCCGGACGGTATCTTCATCGCCCTGCCGCTGGAGGTGCCGGTCCGGCGCCTGGTCTCGACGTACCTCGAACCGACGACCCTGAGCAGCCTGCTGGCGCTCGCGCTGCTGCTCCTGCTGCTCGTGCCTGACCTCGCGTGGAATCGCGGCGGCCCGCTCGCGCGCGGCCTCATCGGCTGCGCCGTCCTCGTGCTCGGCGTTGCCATAGTCGCCACGCTCAGCCGCGGAGGCATGGTGACATTCGTCGCCGGCACGGCATTCGTGCTCGGGGCCAAATGGCTACGCGCGCCCGGACTGCGGCTCAGCGTTCCGCTGCCACTCCTTCTGGTGCCACTAATCGCCGTAACCGGCCTTGCGGCAGTGCTTACCACATTCGACGACGTGCCAGCTCGCGAGACCGTACAGGATTTCCTCTCGGCGCGCGCCGTTTCGGGCTTGTCGGACGGGCCTGCTGTGTCGAGCACGGCCCCGCCGCCCGTCGATACGGGAGCGCCGCTCGACGAGATAGGCGCCCACCCGCCGGGCAGTACCGCCGAAGGCGCTTCGAAACACATTCGCGGCCTGACCAGTGGCCTGGAAGAGATGCTTGACGACCCACTTGGCCAGGGCCTGGGTGCGACTGGAAACTGGGGACGCACGCCGGGAACCGCGAACGAAAGCACGGTCGGCGTGATCGCCGCACAGTTAGGCGTTCTCGGGTTTGTCCTCTACGCAGGCTTCTTCCTGACCGTCATCGTCAGCCTCGTGGCGGCCGGGTGGCGGCAGACCGGCCTCAAGGCAGACGTCCCGCTCGTGCTTGCCGGGGCGATGTTCGGCCTCTTCGTCGTCTCCTGGGTCTCGGAGTCCGCGTCTGGGCTGTTGGGCAACGCCTTCTACCTGCTCTTCGCGGGCTGGGCGCTAGCGCTGGCATCTCCACCGGCGAAAACGCTGCAGTTTCGGTGGTGGCCTTGGACGTCCAAGGCACAAGACGAAGACGTCGCTTGACGCATTCGCGTTCCGCACCCAAACTATGGCTAGCGGGCGAACCTCCGTCCGCGTGTTCGAAAGGCAGCCGCGTCTTTGCCGGGATCTCAACCGCACGTCTTCACCCTCATCCTCAATTGGAACGGTCTCGCGGATACCCGCGAGTGCCTCCAGAGCCTCCAGCGCGTCGATTACGCGAGCAACCGCATCGTTGTCGTCGACAACGGCTCGGAGAACAACGAAGCAGCGGCGCTGAAAGAAGAGTTCGGCGGGTCGATACACCTCATCGAGAGCGGGGCGAACCTCGGCTTCGCGGGCGGCGCCAACCTCGGTATCCGCTACGCCCTGGATGAGGGCGCGGAGTACGTCTTGCTCCTAAACAACGACACTACAGTCGATCCCGCGTTCCTGACGGCCCTTGTCGAGGCCGCGGGAGCTCGGCCCGATGTGGCCGCCTGCTGCCCCAAGACCTACTACCACGCCGAGCCAGAGATCATCTACTCGACCGGCGGAAGCGTCAACCTTTGGACGGCGACCGCGAAGCAGATTGGGCGTGGTCAACGCGACCGCGGCCAGTTTGACCGCACAGCGAGGCGAGATTACGCCGACGGGGTCTGTATGCTCATCCCGCGTCGCGCGCTCGAATCGACTGGCTTGCTGGACGAGGAATACTTCGCCTACTGGGAGGAAACGGACTGGTGTGCCCGCGCCCGCGAGCAGGGGATGCGTTGCTACTACATCCCTGCCGCCAAGATCTGGCACAAGGCCGCCCGCGTCCAGTCGCCGACGAACCGTTACTACTTCCTCTTCCGTCGCAACGCGTTGATGTTCGTGCGCAAGCGCGGCACGCCTCTCCACGTGGTGACGGCGTTGCTGACGCACATATTCTTCTACGGTCCGCGCTACTTCCTGACACACCCCACGAAGATCTCACGACTGCCGGCGGAGTTGATGGCGCTGTTTTGGCACGGCAGTAACCAGCCGCGCCGGCGCCCGTTACTGTAAACAAGAGTGATGACCACCACGGCGACAGTGACCAAAAGGGCGGAGCGGCAGGCCGGTTCGACTCAAGGGGATCCCAGCCTGAAGGGGCTCATCCTCAGCGGCGGCAAGGGCAGTCGCCTGCGACCATTCACTTACACGAACGCTAAGCAGCTTGTCCCTATCGCCAATAAGCCGGTTATCTTCTACACCATCGAGCAGCTCGTGGAGACTGGCATCACGGACATTGGCATCGTCGTTGGGGACACAGGCGAGCAGGTGGCCGCGGCGGTGGGCGATGGCTCGCGCTTCGGTGCCAGAATCAGTTTCATCCAGCAGGATGCGCCGCTCGGCATCGCGCATGGCGTGGCGACTGCCCGCACGTTCCTGGGCGACTCTCGGTTCGTGCTGTACCTTGGCGATAACTTCGTGATGGGCGGCATCAAGTCATACGTCGAGAAGTTCACGGCCAACGGCAGCTCCTCGCAGATCCTTCTGCACCCCGTCCCCAACCCGGAGGCGTTTGGCATCGCTGAGCTCTCCGATGGGCGCGTCACGCGCATCGTCGAGAAGCCGCGAGAGCCGCAAAGCAACCTCGCCGTCGTTGGCATATATATGTTCGACTCCGCCATCCACGACGTAATCACCGGACTTAGGCCCTCCTGGCGTGGCGAGCTTGAGATCACAGACGCGATTCAGGGCCTGATCGACCGGGAGATGCGCGTCGACGCAGAGGTCATGGACCGCTACTGGATCGACACCGGAAAGATGGACGACATGCTCAACGCCAATCGCCTGGTGCTCAGCATCATCGAGCCGCGGCGTGACGGACTGGTTGACGAGAAGTCCCGCGTTTACGAGCCTGTCATCATCGAGGCTGGAGCGCGCATCGAAGACAGTGTGCTGCGCGGACCTATTGTGATCGGCCGGGACGCCGAAATCATCGGCTCCTATGTCGGCCCGAATACGTCGATCGACGTTCGCTGCCGCATCAAGGGCTGCCGGATCGAGGACAGCATTGTGATGGAAGACAGTCGCATCGAGGACCTGCACTGGCCGGTTGTGAAGAGCATGATCGGACGCTTCGTCGAGTTGCAGGGCGGCCACAACGCCGGCGGCAGCTACAGCCTCACGTTAGGCGACCACAGCCGCATCGAGATGCCGGACGGATGAGCACGTATCTGATTACCGGTGGCTGCGGCTTCATCGGCAGCAACTTCATCATCCGCTTGCTCTCAACGCGACCCGGCGCCCGCGTCCTCAACCTGGACAAGTTGACCTACGCCGGCAATCCGGACAACCTCCGCGAAGTCGAGCACGACGAGGGTTACCGTTTCGAGCGGGGAGACATCTGTAGCGGCCAGCTAGTCGAGGCGCTGATGCAGGATGCCGACTACGTCGTCAATTTCGCTGCTGAAAGCCATGTCGACCGCTCCCTGATGGCCGGAGACGACTTCATCCGCACCGAAGTGTACGGTACTTATACGCTACTGGAGGCCGCTCGGCACGCACCGCGCTTGAAGCGGTTCCTCCAGGTATCGACCGACGAGGTCTACGGTCAGGTATCTGAGGGACAGGCCTCGGTGGAGAACGATCCCTTCCGGCCGCGTAGCCCGTACTCAGCCAGCAAGGTGGGCGCTGAGATGCAATGCTTCGCCTTCATGGAAACCTACGGAATACCGATCGTGACCGCCCGCCCGGCCAACAACGTCGGGCCACGGCAGCATCTGGAAAAATTTGTCCCGCTGTGCACCACAAACGCGCTGAGCGACGAGCCGCTGCCCCTTTACGGCGACGGACGGCAGGTGCGCGATTGGCTTTTCGTCGAAGACAACTGCGAGGCGCTTGACCTGCTGCTGCACGAGGGAGAACCGGGCGAGGCATACAACATCGGCGCCGCTAACCAGCGCTACAACATCGAAGTCGCGGAGGCGATTCTTGATCTCCTCGAGAAGCCGCGCGGCCTCATCCGTTTCGTTGAGGACCGCGCCGGACACGACAGACGCTATTGCGTGAACTTCGACAAGATGCGCGCCCTCGGCTGGTCGCCCCGCCACGACTTCTCATCCGCCATAGAGAAAACGGTTCGCTGGTACCTCGACAATCGCTGGTGGTGGGAGCCCGTGCGCCACGGCGGCGACTTCCGGGAGTACTACGACCGTCAATACGAGCGGAGGTTGGCGGAAGCGCAGCCCTACTCAGCGAAGGAGTTGAATTAGTGATCCAGGGTGTCCAGATCAAGCGGCTCACACCCCACGCGGACGAGCGCGGCTACCTCATGGAGATCCTCCGCAATAACGACGATATCTTCACGACGTTCGGACAGTGCTACGTCTCCCTCAACTACCCTGGCGTCATCCGCGCTTGGCACTATCACAAGAAGCAGGAAGACTTCTTCGTCGTCCTCCGGGGAATGTGCAAAGTCGGCCTGTATGACATGCGCGAGGGTTCGCCCACCAAAGGGCAAGCCGAGGCCCACTACCTGGGCGAGAATAACAACATCGTCCTCAGAATTCCCATCGGCGTGGCGCACGGTTACAGGACCGTAGGTACGGAACCTTCTCTGCTCATCAACTTTCCGACTCAGCTCTACAACGCCGAGGACCCCGACGAACATCGCATGCCGTGGGATTCCCCTGACATTCCGTTCAACTGGGAGATAGAATTCAAATAAGATGCGCATCCTGATCACCGGAGGCCAGGGCCAGCTGGGTCGAGCGCTCCAGGAAGCTCTCGCGGCGGACGAAGTCGAGGCGGCCGGACACCCCGATCTCGATATCACTGATCGCGAGCAAGTATCCAGAACGCTCTCACGGTTCGAGCCGGACGCAGTGATTCACGCGGCCGCTTGGACGGACACAGCCGGTTGTGAGCGTGATCCCTCGCACGCGCTGCGTGTCAACGGCGAAGGCGCGGGCGTTGTCGCCGAGGCCTGCCGTGAGAGGGACGCCGCCATGCTCTACGTCAGCACCAATGAGGTGTTTGACGGCGACAAAGGCGAGCCCTACCTGGAGACTGACGCACCGAACCCCATCAACGCCTACGGTGGCTCCAAGCTCGAAGGCGAGGAGCGGGTGAAGAAAGCGCTCGCGAAGCACTGCATTGTCCGCACCTCCTGGTTATACGGCCCGGGGCGCGACAGCTTCCCTGAAAAGATCATCGGCGCCGCGCGAAAGGGCGGCCCGCTGCGGCTCGTAACGGACGAAATCGCTTCCCCCACGTGGACGGTGGACCTCGCACAAGCCATCGCCGGCCTGGTGCACGAAAGGGCAACGGGTGTCTATCACCTGACCAACAGCGGTAGCGCCTCGCGCAAAGACTGGGCGGAGGAGATCCTGCTGCGGGCCGGCCTGAACGGCATCTCGATTCAACCGGCAACCCAGGCGGAGTACGGCGCCCCTTTCCGCAAGCCCCTGTTCTCCGCCCTCGCCAACGTCAATGCCGCGCGGCTCGGGATCACGCTCCGCCCGTGGCAGGAAGCGCTGGCCGACCACCTGCATAGGGCGCAACTCCCCGAAGGAGCGACGGCGTGAGGGATCGCCCCAACGAAGAGCGAATGGAAACCGCAGCCGCGACTTACGCCCCCGCTCCCCGCGCGCCGGCGCCCAAACCACGCATCTCACCTATCATTGACGAAATGGTCCCCCCTGAAATCGTTGAGACGCCCGCGAACGGGTATTCAGGGATCTCAACGCACGTAGACCGCGGCCCAACGCCCTCCGCCAAGCGCGCCATCGACGTCGTGGGCGGTTCGATGCTCATCGGCGTTCTCTGGCCACTATGGGCGCTCGCGGCCGTCCTCATCAAGCTCGATTCGCCCGGTCCGGTCTTCGTGCGCCAGGAGCGGGTTGGTCTCAACGGCAAGGTGTTCCGCTTCCTCAAGTTTCGTACCATGCACGACCGCAAGAAGCACGACGACATCCTCGAGCGCCTCCCGCTCGGAGATCTCACCCGAAGACTTCTCAGCCCCCGGGGTCGACCGCGCAACGCCACCGCGGTCGGCTGGGCGCTCCGCAAGACGACCGTCGATGAGTTGCCACAGCTCCTCAACGTCGTGAAGGGTGACATGAGCCTGGTCGGCCCGCGGCCGGACATGCCACAGATCGTCGGCGCCTGGCCCCCGGAGTTCCACCAGCGCCACAAGGTCAAGCCCGGAATGACCGGCCTTGCGCAGGTCAACGGACGCTCAGACATCACGCACTACCAGAAGGTGCGCTACGACCTGCGCTACGTCCGCCACCATCCCATCTCGCGCGACCTGAAGATCCTCATGAAGACCATCTCGCTCGTGATCAGCAAGAAGGGCGCGCGTTAGCATTACGCCCCAACACGATGACGGGCCCCCGTTGCCCATCCCCTCACTCATCACCCTTCACCCAGCTCACTCCGCCCGTGCGCATTCTCTTCCTGACGTCTGAGATTCCGTATCCGGCCGATGACGGCGGCAGAATTAAGACGCTGAGCATCCTCGAATACCTGCGTCCTCGCCATAGCCTGACCCTCGTCTGCTTCCGCCGGCGGGCGTTAGACGAAGAGGAAAGCCACTGGGTCGAGCGGTTCGGCAACGTGACCACGATTCCGCTCAATCGTGGGCGCAGCCCGTGGAACCTGGCGCGCAGCTACGTCTCCGGGGTGCCGTTGAGCATCTGGCGGAATCGCAGCGACCCCATGCATGAGGCTGTGGACCACGCACTTCGCTCGAATCAGTCCGACTGCGTTTTCATTGACCACTGGCTGATGGCACAGTACCTTCCAAAAGGCCTTCCCGGTCTCACGCTCCTCCACGAACACAACGCCGAGTACGTCATGTGGGAGCGGCAAGCCGAACTCGAACGCAACCCGCTCCTTCGCCCTCTCCTCCGGCTCGAGGCCGCGCGTGTCCGCCGCTACGAAGCGCGGATCCTGCGGGCATTCGACGCGGTCTTCGCTGTCTCGGATGCGGATCGTGAGGCGCTCACCGCTATTGGCGCGGAGTCATCCCGGGTGCGTCTGCTCCCCAACCTCCCAGACCCCGGTCTGTTCGACCGTCCGGCGCTCAACTTCACGGACACGCCGCCGGTCATCCTCTACCTCGGCACGCTGAGCTGGCAGCCGAACATTGAGGGCATCGAGTACTTCATGCGCTCCGTGCTTCCGCTGGTCCGGCAGATGATGCCGGAAGCGCGACTGCTGATAGCGGGAAAGGGCGCGCCGGCGGGTCTGGTGCGGCTCGCCGCCGATACCGATGGCGTGGACTACCTCGGTCCCGTTCGCGACGCCGAAGCCCTCTACCGGCAGGCACGCGTCTTCGTTGAGACGACACGCAGCGGTGGCGGCACGAAGATCAAACTGCTGAACGCCCTCGCGCGTGGCGTCCCTGTAGTCGCCACGCCCCAAGCCATCGGGGGCCTCGACGTCTCGCCGGGCGACCACCTTCTGTGCGGCGACGATGCCCAATCTCTGGCGGACGCAGCGGTGCGCCTACTGAGCGACGCCGCTCTTTGTGGCCGGCTAAGCGAGAGCGGCCGCGCCCTCATACACGCGCACTACACGCCGCAGACAGCCTTCATCCCTCTCGAGGAAGCTCTGACCGGTGCCATCGCCAGGGCGTGAGAAGCCGGCAGACGTATCGACGGTCGAAGTCCTAGGTGTCCGCTTTCACAACCTGACGCGCGCCGAAGCCGCGCGGGCGATCGCCGCGCTGGCGCAATCAGAACAGCGGGCGCACGTGGTGAAGCCGTACTCCGAATTCATGCCGCGCGCCTCCAGAGACCCCGCCATCCGCGCTATCCTGAACGGCGCCAGCCTCTGCCTGGCGGACGGCGTCGGCATCCTCTGGGCCGCGCACTACCTCTCGCTGAAGGGCGGCGCTCTCCGCGCGCTCATCCAGCTGCCGCTCTCGCTGGCCTCGCTCGCACTCAATCCGCGCGCGTTGCGGCGGCCGCTGCGGGAGAATATGGCAGGCGTGGACCTGACGTGGGAGATGCTGGCCGCGCTCGATGCCGCTGGCGCAACGGTCTTCCTCCTGGGTGGGACCAAGTCGGAGCTGTGCGGCGCGCGCGAGCGCATCGCGGCCCGATTCCCAGGTCTCCGCCTCGTAGGCGCACACAGCGGCCACTTTAAGACGAGCGGTGCCGAGAACGATTCGGTAATCGAGGAGATCAACACCGCCGCCCCGCAGGCACTCCTTGTGGCGATGGGCTTTCCGTTACAGGAGCGCTGGATCAAGGCGAACCTCTCGCGGCTGAACGTGAACGTGGCGATCGCCGAGGGCGGCTCGTTCTCGTTCATTTCGGGCGTCACGCGTCGCGCACCGCCGTGGATGCGCCGATCGGGGCTTGAGTGGCTCTTCCGCCTCGTCCGCCAGCCGTGGCGGCTACGGCGGCAACTCGCGCTGCCGGTGTTCGTGTGGCTGGTGGTGCGCGAGCGGCTCAGATGAGACTAGAAGAGATCACCGCGCTTCCGCTGGGGTCACTGTCCTCATTGGTGACTGCCCGCCTGAGGATGATGTTGTGTCAACGCATATGACTGAGTTCATCCGTTCGATCCTGCCTCACACGGTTGATGTCGGCAACTCAATCGAACTTCTCATCGCTGCGGGCGGCTATTCGCTCGCGCAGAGATCGCAATACCTCCAGGGCGTACTCTTCGCGATCGACTTCCGTACTCATCATCTCTAGCCCGCAAGTCATCATACCTGATGAACGGCGCCTCAGGCCTCTGGCGGAACTCCAAGACGAACCGCTCACCGCCGCAAGCGAGAGTGAGCGATCCCCGAAGAGACTTGCGCGCCAGAACAACTTCGTAGGGTTCAAGTGCAATGTAGGCTAGCCACCGGCGCCAGTTACTTGACCGTCATGACGCCGGTCAGGATCCTAGACACCTCTGGGCCGGAGCCAACATGCGGCTGAACGAAAATATGCAGTCGATACGGATAGCTACCCGCACTGACAGAGGCATCGCAGCCGATTTTGGTGTGGAAATTTAGCGTTACAGCACGAAGGGCACGCACTGTCACTGGGGTATCTCCCTTCAGAGCCAGTACACCACAGCCTTCGGGCAGAACTAGGAACGAGGAAACGGCGACCTGATCCGGGAACGGCATGCGATTGCTGACCTTCAGCCGCCAGTTCAGCGTGCCTGATCCGCCGCCGATAGTCGGTGAGGAAGCGGACGCTCTTAGAATCGAGAAATCGTGAACGGGAGTGGGGTCGCAGGCGTCGCCCAGAAAGTCTGAGTCGCGGTCCGCTTGCTCTGGATTCGGAGTAGCCGGGCAGTTATCCGCACCGTCTACGACGCCATCGGCATCATCATCGACGCAAGCTGCACCGTCGACTCCGACCGCCGCCGAGACGAGGTGCTGAATAGGAATAGTCTCGTTGACGTTGTCCTGAAGCAGCGTATTCACCGGAATCACGATAATCGGACTGAGCCCGGGCCCGATCGCGCGGAAGGTTAGCCGGACGAGCACTCCTGGCCCCGTCTCTGCGGTTCCCATTCCGCCGAAATCAGCAAACGCCGCCGTGTATCTGCCGTCCTCACCAGGCGTGAGAAACGTAAAGAGAAACGAGCCAGGCATCGAACTCAAGAGGAACTCCGGATCCGCGTCGGTAAGTTCGAGTACGGAGGGCTCGTACTGAAACTCGACCTGGAACGCTGTGAGGGGACGCTCGGCGGGAACCCCATTCGGTCCGATGCCGATATCCACCGTGAGCACAGATCCGAGCGCTGCGGAACCACACGACTGAAGAGGGCCCAAGGAAGTCGCCGTGTTTCCCGCCGGGTCGGCGTCGACCACGAGGTTGTCGACTGTTGCGTTAGAATGCGTCGCACTCGCAGGCGGAGCTGCACGCTCAACTTTGAATAGACACAAGGATCGCAAGCGCCGCAAGAACGATCGCGGCACCCGTGGCTCGGTGCAAGAGAGGAAGTGTCTTCACGATGACTCGGGTCTGGGCAGCGTTACTTAGAGAGTATGGTAGTGATTGAAGGAGGTCAACCGGACTTCACAATTAGCCTTGCTCCGTTGCGTCAACCCAGAGGCCGGATGTCCGGGTACTCCTTCAGACGCGAGACCATGAACCGATCGGCGATTGCGGAGATCGAGGCGCTCGATCCCGATGC
>CAYZLC010000053.1:4281-11080 GCA_964479365.1 uncultured Dehalococcoidia bacterium | reverse complement strand
AGCGCCCGATCGGATAAGCGAGCCGGCGCCGACCCCATTGGTCAACGTCCTTGACATCGCCGCCCTTCTCCTGGATGAACTTGCTCACGCGCTCGACGGTTGCCGGGAAGCCTTCATCGCCCACATCCGGACTAACGACCATAACTAGTTCGTAATCTCGCACAGACTCCTCTCAGAGATAAAGCTAAACGCCCGAGAGGCGGCCGCACCATGGCCCGCCCTCACGGGCAAACGCGATTATAGCACGCGTGTTGGCGGGCAACAACAAAACGGTAGCTCAGGCCCCAACGCCCATGCGGCCGCTAACGCCAGGCACAGGGAAAGGGCCCGTCATCTCCTCCACCTCTCGCCGCACCGTCTCGATGACCTGCTCGTCCCCCCCGCTATCGACGACACGCGCCATGAACTGACCGATGCGACGCATTTCGGCCTCGCCCATCCCACGCGTGGTGACGGCAGGTGTACCGATGCGGATACCGCTTGGGCTGAACGGCTTTCGCAGGTCGTAGGGGATGGCGTTGTAGTTCACAACGATGCCCGCGCGGTCCAGTGCCTGCGCGGCCTTCTTCGCGATGATTCCCTTGTTGGTGAGATCGATCAGGATGAGATGCGTGTCCGTACCGCCGGTGATGAGGTCGAACCCCAGTTCGAGTAGCTCGGACGCCAGCGCTTTAGCGTTGCGCACGACCTGATGTCCGTATTCGCGAAACTCGGGTGTCGCTGCTTCCGCTAGGGCGACTCCGATTGCGGCAGTGGTGTGGATGTGTGGTCCGCCCTGGAGAGCAGGGAAGACGGCGCGGTCGATGGCGTCAGCATGTTCAGCCCGGCAGAGGATCATAGCGCCACGCGGTCCGCGCAGTGTCTTATGCGTCGTCGTCATGATCACGTCCGCGTGCGGAGATGGGTCGGGGTGAGCGCCTGCAACGATGAGCCCGGCGATATGCGATATATCGGCGAGGAAATAGGCACCCACCTCGCGCGCGATCTCGCAGAACGCCTGGAAGTCGAACCGCCGGGGGTATGCCGTGGCGCCGGCGACGATAATCTTCGGCTTCTCACGGCGGGCCAGGGCTCGCATCTCGTCGTAGTCGATGAGCTGCGTCTTCTCGTCGACGGTGTACTGGACGGCGCGGTAGAAGCGGGCGGAGAAGTTGACGTTCCAGCCATGAGTCAGATGGCCGCCGTGCGGTAGAGCGAGACCCATGATCGTATCGCCGGGCTCCAGCAGAGCGTAGTAGACCGCCAGGTTCGCCGGTGAGCCGGAGTAAGGCTGGACGTTGGCGTGGTCCATGTGGAACAGCTTCTTGGCGCGCTCCTGAACAAGCGTCTCCAGCTGGTCGATGTAGCGTTGTCCCTCGTAGTAGCGCTTGCCTGGGTAGCCCTCAGAGTACTTGTTGGTGAGCACCGAACCGGAGGCCTTCATCACTGCCTCTGAGGCGTAGTTCTCAGAGGGAATGAGACGCAGCGTCTCGAACTGATACTGCTCTTCGCTGCGGATAAGCTGCGCGATCTCGGGGTCTGTCTGTTCAACGCTGCTCATGAGCACTCCTCACGACAGAAATGGGACTTCACCGATAGCGTATGTTCTGAGGACGAAGCCGTCAATCGCGGCGGTCGCCGACCTCGTGCCGGCGCCATGCGAACTCGTTGAGTGCCATGAGACCGCCTGACATCAGTGAATGACCACCCAGGAGCACCGGGATTCGAGCTTCGCACGCGGCGCGGGTCAATTCGCGAAGGAACGGGTCACATATCTCACTCCAGGCGCCGAGATCCGAAAGGAATCGGTCGCCGCGAGTGGCATCGATTCGCATGTGGGCGAGCAGCACTCGAGTGTCGATCAACGCAGCGTCTCCCAGTTGAGGCAACACTTCGAAGAACCTCTCGGTGCCTTCTGCCTCAATGAAGAAGCCGATCAGCGAGCGAGCGCCGGCAGCTCGACCCTCGGCCTCCAAACCACGCTCCTCGGCGAATAGCCGAACACGACAGGCCGTCTCGCGCTCCAGGTACTGCCAGGAGTGGCTGCCGACGCGGCCTGCTACCACGATCTGCGCCAGTGTGTTGGCGAGGAGGGGAAGGACGCGCTCGTAGCGGCTCACGTCTGGCTCCAGAGCACTGAGGTGCGCCTTAAGCCGGGGGCTCCCCTGACCGGTTAGCGCCAGGATTGTGAGGTCCGAGGGGCCATCGATGTCAGCCTGCGTGGCGACGGTGCGCGGCAGCTCTTCAATCGTGAGGCCGGCGCGCTCTTCCAGAGCGCGCGCCAATGAGTTATCGCGGTCCAGCGCCCGAATCGCCTCTAGCGCGTTCGCGGCGAGCGGAAACGCGACGAGATCGGAGGAGAAGGAGTTGTTCGTCACCACCCTTTGAGGGCGCGCCTCCAAATTCGCCGCGAGAGCCGCGAAATCATCCGAGCCGAAGAGCGGAACGCTGCCGCCGCCCATGTAGACGACGTTCTGAAGACGATATCGGTTGATGAGACTCGACAGCCGGGCACCGAAGTGGAATGGCCCATCGTCGGCATCGATCACAAGTCCCGGGATTTCCGCATGGAGGAGCGGCTCATCGATCGCGAGAATCGCCCCGTCGAAGGCAGCGCTGGAAAGCGCGGCTTCGATACTATCGAGCGCGGCGGCCCGCCTGGCGCCACCGACGGTCTCCTCAACGGGGCTCCCGCTGAGACCTCCGAGGAAGATGACGAGCGTCGGCCGGGTCAATGACCTGCTCCTCAGCAGGCCATGGAGAGTTCAATAGGCTGCACGCGGACGCGGGGCATTAGGATATCCACTTCGCGCCGCCGGCAAAGCTCGGTACCTGGGAATAGCACGGAGGCCGTACCCGAAGCGATGCCCAACCGCAATGCCTCCGTCATGCTTCCGCCATTGCTGAGCGTGAGGACTACTCCCGCGAGGAACGCGTCTCCGGAACCGACCGCGCTGACGGCGCGCACCCGAGGGGCTACGCCACGCAGGTACTCGCTATCAGCGACGGCTACTGCGCCTTCGCGGCCCCTAGTGACGACAACGTGGTTGACGCCGGAGTCGAGCACCTGGCGCGCGCCCTGCAAGGTGGACTCCTCGTCATCGAGGTGCCGTCCGAGCAGGCGTTCGAGTTCGCGGCGGTTGCCCTTGAGCATATCGGGGTGTGCCGCGGCGCCGGCGGCCAGGGCGGCTCCGTCCGCGTCCAGAACGGTATGCGCGCCGATCTCCGCTGCTTCCTGGATGAGATCCGTGTAGACTGTGGCATCCAGCGGCGGCGGGATGCTTCCGGCTATCACCAGCCAGTCACCGGCGTGCAGCCGCTTGCGAAGGCGGTTCTTCAGCTCGGTAACATAGCGCGCATCCGTCTCAGGGCCGGGGTCGCTGAGGATGGTGTTCATGTGACGGGACTCGTCGAGGATAGTGATGTTGGTGCGCACCTCGCCCTTGGTGTGCAGGAAGTCGCAAGCGATACCCTGGGAGTTCAAGGTCTGCTCGATATAGCGGCCAAGGCCGCCCGGTGCGAATCCCATCGCCAGGCTTTCCCCGCCCAGCTCGTGAATGACCCGCGAGACGTTAATCCCCTTGCCCCCCGGGTCAGAGCGCACGGACTTCACGCGGATCGTGTCGCCAGCTACGAACTTGGGTAGCACGAGTGTGTGGTCGATGGCCGGGTTGAGGGTGACCGTGACGATCATACGGTGTCCGGCAGGATCATTCCGTAGTCACCGTCTTGGCGGCGATAAAGGAGCGCAAGAGTATCCTTATCGGCATCCTGGAAGAGAAAGAAGTCGTGCCCAAGAAGCTCTAACTGCTCTATCGCCTCGGCCTCGGTCATCGGCTCCATCGTGAAGCGCTTCAGCCTCACTACGCGCCCCATGACAACCTCGGTGTCGGGCGGTAAGGGCGTCGCCGCCGCCTCGGTCGGGGTGGGCAGTCGCTCGTCTTTGCTGACGCGGCGCTCGCTGCGGAGGAGCTTCTTCTCCTTGTATCGTTTCACCTGGGTCGAAAGAACATCCGTTGCAGCGTCGATCGCGGCCTGAAGCTCGAAGCTGCGTTCTTCCGCCCGCAGGTACGTACCGTTGGCACTGATCGTGACCTGCACGACGTAACGTCCCTGGTCCCCCTTGGCCTCCCGCCTCACGTCCACGATAGCGTGGTCCGCCAATGGGAGGTACCGCGAGAGTTTGTTCAAGTGCTCGCCGGCGTACTTGCGGAACTGATCGCCTATGGCGACGTGCTGGCCGCGGAAGATGATCTCCATACTCACTCGCTCCCTATCAATAGCCTCAGGCCTCCAATTGTAAGCCGCCTTTTTTGGGCCTTCAACACAGTAGGGCGGCTGACGGCTTAATCTTCTCTGGCGAACGTGAGCGCAAAGACCGGCCCACCGCCTTCGCTTATCAGGACGCGCGCGCAGGCGTCAAGCGTTGCGCCGGTAGTGACGACGTCATCAATTAAGAGGACGCCGCCGATGGGCATGCACCTGCCCGGACCGAACGCGCCGGCGACGTTGCGGCGACGCGCATCTCCGCCCGCCTGACGCGCCTGCGGCGCGGTTGAGCGCCTTCGGACGAGCGCGCGCCGCGCGAGAGGGATGCCCGAGAGGCGCGCGATTTCCCTCGCCAACAGTTCCGACTGATCGTATCCGCGCAGCCGGCGACGGCGTCCGGCCAATGGAACGGGCACTATGGCCTGCACCGAAGGGCCCCACTCAATCAGGAGCTTCGCCATCAGACCGGACATCCCGGGAGCGATCGCCGATAGGCCGCGAAACTTGAGCGCGTGTATCGCGTCTCGGGCCGCGCCTTCGTATACGAAGACGGAGCGCACACCACTGACGGCCGGGCGACGTACCCGGCAGCGCCCGCACTGTGACTCCTTCGAGGGCATCCAGCAGGATTGACAGCGCGGGGGATTCGCCGTGGCCATGCGTGCCACACAGGAGGCGCAGATGAAGGCGCCGAACCCAGCGCATGACACGCAACGAGCGGGGAACAAGAGGTCAAGCGCCCGCTCCCAGATTCGGGACGCGGTGGGGCGTTGTGCCAATTCCGCCATGCAGCGTGTCCTCAGTCGACCGCCGGTGCGTCTTCCTTCATCCGCGTGAGCCGGTCCATGGAATCGAGCACGACATCGCGAACGGCGGCGCGGTCCGGCATCTTGTCCAGCATGCCGTACATCGCCGCCCTGCCACTCGGCGCTGGAGCGTTCGCCGCGACATGGTCGACCACCCTCTTCAGGTCGGCAAGGAAGGGCTGGGCTACGTCCTTGTGCGCGGGTGTCACCATGCAGTGCAAGCTGGGCGGCAGCTGCTGCCGGTCCGGGTGCCAGCCCGCGGCATCGAGCTGGTCCGCGACGGCGTGAATGTCGAAGGACTCTGAGCCGAAAGCGAACACGCTCATGTCGGGTTTGCTCAAGACCTTCAGCCCCGGAATGCGGTTGATTCCCTCAGTGAGAACCGCAGTCGTCTCCATGATGACGCGCGCGAGGCGCACATAGCCGTCCAAGCCGAGATAGTTGAGGACGGCCCAGGCAGCAGCAATCGCGCCGCCGGGCCGGCTCCCGGCCAGTGTCGGCGAGCCGTAGAGGCCTCCGGGCCAATCACTGGCTGCGAAGAATTGGTGGCGGCGCAGCTCGCGGCTTCGATAGAGAATCGTCGAGGCGCCTCTGGCCGAGAACCCGTATTTGTGCAGGTCAGCTGAGATCGAGGTGACGCCTTCGACGCGAAAGTCCCAGGGCGGAACCGGATAGCCGAGACGCTCGACGAAGGGGAGAAGATACCCGCCGAGGCAAGCATCGACGTGACAGCAAATGCCTCGCTCCTTCGCGAGCGCGGCGATCTCGGAGATCGGGTCGATAACGCCGAACGGATAACAAGGCGCGGAGCCAGCGACAAGCACCGTGTTCTCGGTGATCGCTTGGCCCATCGCCTCAACATCCGCCCGCAGATCATCCCGGAGGGAGGTGTGGACGATGTCGACGCCAAGGTAATGCGCGGACTTATCGAAAGCGGGATGGGCCGTGAGCGGAACGGCGATCTGAGGCTGAGTGATGCCTTTTTCGACGCGGCCCCAGTCGCGGGCGGACTTGACCGCCATCAGGATGCTCTCCGTGCCGCCGGAGGTCATGTTGCCACCCGCATCAGGATACCGCAAGAGGTCTGCCGTCATGGCGATGACCTCGGACTCGAACTTCTTGAGGCTCTTGAAGGTGCCAGGACCGAGGCCGTTCGTGTAGAAGGCGGTGGTATAGGCTTCCTTGAGCACCTCCGCCACGTCGTCGCCGGCGAAGTAGACGAGCGACCAGATCTTACCGCCGCGCCAGTCGGCGTCGTGCGAAATGGCCTCTCGTAGTCGAGACGACAGCTCGTTTCGAGGGGTCCCTTGGTCGGGAAACTTCATAGCGTACTCTCCTTACGGATGGCGCACATGCTATCAGCAGCCGTCGGCGCCAGCAACGCTTGTAAGCCCAATTTTTCGGACGTAGACTGGATGAGCTATGAGGGCGAAGGTTCGGCTGTTCGCGCGGCTGAGCGAGCTGGCCGGCACACGGGAGACCGAGGTCGAGTTGGGTGAAGGGCTGACGGCAGCGGAGGTGTACGAACTGCTCTGTCGCGACTATCCCAAGCTCGCCGGCCTTGGCGAGATACTCAGGTACGCCGTGAATGGAGAGTATGTGACCGCGGCTCATCCAGTCGGCGAGAACGATGACGTCGCCCTGATACCACCCGTAAGCGGAGGCGCCAGTGCTGTTTGAGGTAACTTCGGCAGCGCTCGACCCACAGCACCTGATCGACCACGTGCGAAAGGACGAGAGCGGCG
>CAYZLC010000053.1:0-4271 GCA_964479365.1 uncultured Dehalococcoidia bacterium | reverse complement strand
TAGCCTGGGCAGGCGGGTGCTGTACCTCGAGTACGACGCCTACCCGGAGATGGCGGAAAAGGTGATGCGGCAGATCGCGGACGAGATCAGGGGGGGCTGGGCCGCCGTCATCGACATCGCAATTCAGCACCGGACAGGGCGGCTGGAGATCGGAGAGACGTCACTACTGGTCGCCGTCTCGTCGCCGCACCGGAAGGAGGCGTTTGAGGCCTGCCACGCACTCGTCGATCGCTTCAAAGAGGTCGTACCGATCTGGAAGAAGGAAGTGTGGGAGGGCGGGGAAGAATGGATCGAGGGAGAGGCGGTGAAATCCTAGCTATGCGATGTAAACTAGCGGCATCACACCTTGGGAGGAAGCCATGACAGACGCTGAGCCCAGCGGCTCGCCCGCTACCACCGTCGACCGGGAAGCCATCCGAAAGCAGCTTGCGGACACGCGGGCCGGGTACCACGAGCTGCTGAACTCGCTTTCAGGCGAGGATTGGAAGAAGAAAAGCGGCAACCCGGCGTGGAACGTGGGGCAGCTCATGTGGCACCTGGCCTGGGCAAACGGGTTCATCGCTGACGGTGTAAAGAGGTGCAAGACGGAGAAGGGGTTCAGCCCACCGCGGGGCATCGCTGACTTCGCCAACACGTGGATGACACGAATCGGATCGCTGCGTGCGAGCAAGCATTCGGTAGCGGAAAAATATGATGCCACTCACAAGGCAGCCATAGAGGCCCTGAATGACGTGCAGGACGACGAATGGGGAAAAGGAGCGAAGATATTTGGCGAGTACCAGACCGTGGAGTCCACGCTGAGGTCAGCCGCGGAACACTTCACAGAGCACGAGGCAGATATCATGAGGGGTCTCGGTCGAAGCTAGGCGCGCCTGAGAGCCTGTAGTGTCCGACGAGATCGTCGCGCCCGGAGACGATCTTCATTACTGCCCACGCTGCGCGGCGCCCCTCATCGTCCGCTTGCTGCCGACAGAGGACCGCCCGCGGCTCGTATGCGACCGCGGGCACATCCTATACGTGAACCCGAAGCTCGTCGTCGGCGTCATCCCAGAGCGGCGCGGGCGGATCTTGCTTCTGCGCCGGGCGATTGAGCCGCGCTACGGGTTCTGGACGTACCCCGGCGGTTTCATGGAGATAGACGAGTCGGTCGAAGACTGCGCAGCGCGTGAGGCGCTCGAGGAAACGGGAATCACGGTCAAGATTAGCGGCCTGGTGGGTGTGTATTCGCGGCCCGGTCCGCACGGGCCCGGCATCGTGTCGATCGTCTACAAGGGTCGAGTGAGCGACGGGCGCGTCAACCCCGGACGGGAAGCGCTCGAGGCACGCTGGTTCAAGCCGCGGGACATCCCTTGGGACGACCTTGCGTACGATACGACGCGCTGGGCTTTGCGGGACTGGGCGGAGGCGCAAGCGAGTCGCTGAGGCGGGCCGGCTGGAGACGCGGGAGGACGTTTCTATGCGCGGCGGGGCGGACGGCCGCGGGGTCGAACCGGCGAAGAGCCACCGCCATCGCCCTTGCTCCAGAAGTCAAAGCGGCCCATCAGAAACACGGAGCTGCTCTGTGGGTCGGTGAGGCGCGTGCGGATGCGCTCTTCAATTCCCGAGGCGGTTACGTTGGTGGTCACGACTGTCGGCAACGATGCGTTGTAACGATAGTTCAGGAGCTGAAAGAGCTTTTCGTCAGCCCAGGGCGTGCTACTGTGAGAACCAAAGTCGTCCAAGATGAGAAGATGGACATTCTTGACGCGCTCGAACAGCTCGTCGAAGGACCTAGGGTTGTTCGGGTTAAAGCCTACCCGAAGCCAGTCCAGCAGATCGGGTACGACAACCATCATGACGGAGAGTCCCGTGTCGCGGCAGTAGTTGCCGATGGCTGCCGCGAGCCTCGTCTTGCCCCTTCCAGTCACGCCCGCCATCACATGCCAGCCTTGGGGACGCTCCGCATATCTCATCGACTCACGATAGGCGTTGGCGATGTCCGACACCTCCTCGCGATGGTCTACCTGGACGATCTGCGGGTCAAAGGTCTTGAACGTCATGTTTCGAAGGTGCGCAAGCTCCAGCACGTCCAGATCGGCGATCGCGACCCCGGCGCCGGACTCCAGGTGGTGTATCTGCGACAGCGTGCCATCGCTCAGGCGGCTTCGAATTCTTGCATCGAACTCACTGGGGTCGAGATTGGTCGTGAACACCGTCGGTAGCTGGCTGTTATAGCGATGGTTGATCAGCTGAAAGAGCTTCTCCTCGGCCCATGGTGTCGCACTTTGCACGCCGAGGTCATCGAGCACGAGCACCGGAGCGCTGCGAACCAGCTCGAATAAGTCATCGTAGCCAACGTCGCTACCAGGCTGATAAGCGGACCGCAGGTGGTCGAGGAGATCGGGCGTGACCATGAAGATCACGGCCTGCCCGACGTCGATGCAAGATCCAGCGATCGCCACAGCAAGATGCGTCTTTCCGCAGCCACTCGGTCCGCTAAACACAAGCCAACCTTCCGGTTGCGAAGCGAACCGCCTGGCCGCTTCAACGGCGCTGGAAAAGTGCTCTTGGTGCGCCGAATTCGGACTGCGGCCGAGCGGGCTTAAGTTTTCGAATGTCAGTCGGCCCAGCGGGCCAAGATTGCTGTAACGCTTGAGTCGCGCCTGACGAGCGTCTTCGCTCTCGTCCTGCGTACATTCGCAAGGGAACGCCTTTCCGAAATCCGGATGACCGAGACGAACAACTTTGCGGACGAACCCTGCGCCGCCGCAGCGTACACAGATGTCGTCATCTTCGTCAGCCCCCCGGTCAACGACCGGGCTCTGCCCGGAGTCTACGTTTGCCCTCGTTGTAGCGGCGTTCAAGCCACTCGACTTGAGGATCTCTTCCAGGCTTCTCATCGTGTCTGCCCTCGGCTTCCCACCTGCGCAAGATGCTCTCGATGTAGCGCCAGTTCGGTCTGTTCAGGCTGACTGCCTCACGAAAGGCGTCGGCGATCCACTCCACTGGATAGCGCTTCTCAGCTTCGGCCAGCTCCTCCGCGATGAGCGGTGTGATAGGCCGGATGTTCTGCTCATAGAGCGCGAAGACGCCGGAGCCAACGCTATCGCCCGCCGCAGGAAGCGGCTCGTCGAGACGAACACCTTTCCCCGCCAGCGCCTCCAGCGCCTTTCGGTTCGCCGGCGTATTGACGATGTACAGCTCGTCCTCGCGGCCGGCCGTGCGTGTCTTCGCGCGGAGTAGTGTGCTCCGCAAGACTGACAACTCGAGACCGTGCTCCAGCGCCCCTTCGCCGGCGCCCAGGTGCGCCAACGAGCGGGCGAGCGCACCGTCCGCCGCCAGCTCACGCTTTGTGACGAAGCGGGGAGAGCGGCGCTTCAGATGCGCAGCGAAGAAGAAGTACAGACTCACAACGAGCTCGTCGACGGCCTCGATCTGCGGGAGGACACGGGAGAAAAACTGGTTCGGCACGGCTGTGGCGAGGCCCGAGTTGGCGAATCCGCTGAAGCCCTGTCCGTCCTCTGCTGTCTGCATCATGGCGGCTCTTCCTCTTCCCATTCCTCCGGCTGGCGGACGAGGAGGTCCTCGAAGCGGGCAATCTTCTCGCGGAAGCGCAGGTGGATGGTTCCGGTGGGGCCGTTGCGGTGCTTGGCGAGGACGATCTGCGTGATGCCAGCCGGATAACCGTCTGTGGGGCGGTCCGGGTGTTGCCGCTGCCACTCCTCGCGCGAAACGTATTTGTCCTCGCGATAGATGAACATCACGACGTCGGCGTCCTGCTCGATGCTGCCGGATTCGCGCAGGTCGCTGAGCTGAGGCACATTATTAGCGCGGGACTCCGCGGCGCGCGAAAGCTGAGAGCAGGCGACGACGGGGACGTCGAGATCGCGCGCGAGCTGCTTGAGGGAGCGCGAAACGAAACTCACCTCCTGGACGCGGTTCTCGTTGCGGGTCCCGGATTGCATCAGCTGGAGATAGTCGACTACGACGAGATCGAGGCCGCGCTCCAACTGGAGTCGGCGTGCTTTGGCGCGCATCTCCGCTACCGTAAGCATCGCCGAGTCGTCGAAGTAGATCGAGAGGTCGGAGAGCACGCCCAGCGCCTGCGATATCCGCCGCTCGTCGCGGTCAGAGTGCTGTCCGAAAGCGAGGCGCGCGGAGTCCACACCGGACTCCATAGCGATCATGCGCTGCACGAGCTGCTCCGCGGCCATCTCGATGGAGAAGAAGGCGACGGTGGCAGTCTGGCGCTCGGAGGAGGACTTCGCGAAGTTCAGCACAAGCGACGTCTT
>CAYZLC010000052.1:0-11094 GCA_964479365.1 uncultured Dehalococcoidia bacterium | reverse complement strand
TCCACATCGGAGTCTGATCTCGCCACGGCATACAGCCTCCACGCCAACTGCTACATCCGCAAACCCGAGAACGTCATCCAGTTGATGGCCGTTGTGAGATGCATTGAGGAGTTCTGGCTCACCACAGTGCGGCTGCCGGCCGGCTGAAGGAGCCTGGGAAAGGATGCGGGGGAATGGATGCGACGCCAATACAGGTGCTGCTGGTAGAAGACAATCCGGGAGATGCCCGCCTTGTCCAGGAATCGCTGGCAGAAGCGCCATCACGGCGGTTCAACTTGACCCACGTCGAACGCCTCGAGGAGGCGCTCCGGCGCTTGGAGCAGGGCTCCTATGACGTCGTGCTGCTGGACTTGCTCCTGCAGGACAGTCAGCGCCTGGGCACCCTCATGGAGATCCACGATCAGGCGCCCAGGGTACCAATCGTCGTCTTCACCGGTCTCGAAGACGATGTCGTCGGGCTCTGGGCGTTGAGCGAAGGCGCGGAAGACTACGTTATCAAGGGCAAGGTCAGCGGCCAGACGTTGGCCTGGATGCTCTGCGAAGCGATCGAACGCCACAAGACTCTCGGCGGCCGCGGCCGCGTGGTAAGGAAGAAGCGACCAGGAAAGGAGCTTAGGAAATGAGCGAGGAAGCGATCAAAGTCTTGCTTGTGGAGGACAATCCGGGCGACGCCCGCCTTGTCCGGGAAACGCTGGCGGAGGTCGAGGTGCCGCGTTTCGAACTGACGCACGTTGAGCGCCTCAGTCAGGCGCGCCAGCGTCTCGCGGAGGAGCAGTTCGACATCATCCTGCTGGACCTCGTCCTGCCGGATAAGCCTCGCATGGGTAGCCTGATCGAGATTCACGACCAGGCTTCGCGCGTCCCGATCGTCGTGCTGACCGGTCTCGACGACGAGACCATGGCTTCCTGGACGCTGGAGGAAGGCGCGCAGGACTACCTCATCAAGGGCCAGACGGATCGAGAGTCTCTCGTGCGCTGCATCCGGCACGCCATCCAGCGCCACCGGACGCAGGCCGGTCGCTTTCGCAGCGCGCCGGCCCGTTTCGCTTGAGTGGTTGCCCGCTTGTTGGCATTTGCCAGACATATCGGACGTATGCTGCCCGGCGAGAGTCCGGCGAGAGCGGCGGAAGACAATGCAAGCAGCTGCCCTACCTCGAGGTGAGGTGATAGATCGTGGCGCCGGACCGCGATAAGCAGAGGTTTGCCCATGTGATCGGCTCGAGTTGCGCCGCATTGGCGGCGGGTTTGTGCTCGCCCGCGAAAGGAGAAGGCCCGTGTTCCCGCTGACGTTTCCTACGGCCCTAACAGATCAGGAAACCGCAGAGTTGAAAGCC
Source organism: uncultured Dehalococcoidia bacterium (assembly GCA_964479365.1). Lineage (GTDB taxonomy): Bacteria > Chloroflexota > Dehalococcoidia > SM23-28-2 > RBG-16-64-32 > CF-163. Next base: position 9,760 of record CAYZLC010000052.1, on the reverse strand, counting down.
CACCATTTGGCCTGCAGCCATCTGGTCCGCGGTTGTCAGGACGCGATATTCCAGTTCCGGATGCAAGCTGCCGCTGGTGGCGATGACGAAAGTCTTCGCCTCGCCCAGCGCACGATCGAGATCCTGGAAGGCGTTATGGAGTCTTGGTGCGAGACGCTGTCTGTAGTGCGCTCGGCCCTCGGACGGGCTCCTTTGCACGGACAGCCGTTCGAGCCGGATCTACAGCCCTATTCCGATGTCTTCGCCGGCAGCCGTGGCCAGTCACGCCGGCTGGTCGATCTCAAGCACCGGTTCGCCGGGACGGCCGATCAACATCAGCGTGCCGCCGGGCCCTAAATATGAGAACGCGACGTGAAGAAGAGCCCGCTGTCCGTCGCTGAGCGACAAGCCCGGAAGAACGGCGACGGCCCCGCCCGCGCTCACTCTCGCGCCGTTGCATCTCAGAAAGGTGAAGCGCACGGCCGAATGCCCACACAGCCCGAAGAGCGCGCCGCCGGGCGCTTCAACCCCTGGCTCAGCGCGCTAACCGTTACGCGCTCGCTCTGCGTGATTGGCTTCGGTCTGGCTGCTGTCGCCTCGTTCAGCTCCTACGGGTCGCATGTCTATCGCAACGGAGCACTGCACGAGTCGTTCGCGCTCTTGCTGACGGTTGCCGCCGCTTGCGCCGCGTTCACGGCATGGTGGCGGTTCAACGCGGACAAGTCCAGCCAGAGCTTCCTGCTCTTCGTCGCTTTTGCAGGTCTGGCGGTGCTCTATGCGCCTCACGCCCTGCTGAGTGCAACCGGCCAGGATACGACCCACCTGATATTCGGGCCGCTCTCGCGCGCCGTCTTCGCTATCGCCGTCATCGCCGCCGTTGCCGGTGTCCAATTGCCCGCGCTCACCCGCCTGCCCGCCTGGGCCCTGGCGGCGGGAGTCGTTCTCCTCTCTCTCGCCGCGGACGCCGCGATTCATTTGAACGTGGCGGCGGACCTCTATCAGTCTTCCCCTAGAATCTTCCTCAGGCAGCTGGAAACTATCAGTCTCGCCGCCAATTTCCTCGCTCTCATCTGGGCTAATCGCGTCTGGTGGAAGACCAGGCGCCCGTTCCTGATCTATGTCATCGGAGCGGTCTCCGCGCTCACGCTAGGAAGTACCCTCTTCCTCCTCTCGGCTCCGTGGGAAGGACGTTGGTGGGTTGCTCACATGGGTCTGTTCGCCTCCGCCGTTGTCCTGAGCGAAGGTGTCCTGGCGGAGACCTCCCGCCGCGGAAGGCTCTCCGAGGTGATGGACCTGGGTGGCCTATCGAAGCTGGCCGAAGGGACCGTCGACGCGATGCGAGATGGGCTGGCCCTTCACGATGCCGGTGGCGACCTCGTGGGCTGGAACCCTGCCGCCGAACGAATTACCGGTTGGTCGCGCCAACTCGCCGCCGTCCGCTTGTCCGCCACCTTGCCGGAGGGCGCTGTCGAGTTGGCTCACGGAAAGTGGGTGGACGTCCGTCACTTCACGGTGCGCCAGAACGGATACCAATATCAGGCCACGCTCTTCACAGACGTCACCGAGCGCAAACGCGCTGAAGAGGCGTTGCGCGAGAGCGAAGAACGCTATCGCAGCCTCGTTGAAGTCTCGCCGGACGCGGTAGTCCTTACTGACCTCGAGGGCACGGTGAGCCTCTGCAACCGCCGTGCAGCCGCGCTGCACGGGTACGAAAGCGGCGAGGAGTTGTTCGGCCGCAATTTCTTCGATCTCGTATCGGGTGGTGACCGCGAGCGCGCGATGGCGAACGCCCTGCGCACCGTACGCGAGGGCGGCGTCCGCGACGTCGAGTATCGGATGGTCCGGCAGGACGGCTCCCACTTCGCGGCGGAACTCAGCGCCTCTGTCATTCGGGATGCTTCAGGCAGGCCGCAGATGATCACGGCTGTCATCAGAGACATCACGGAGCGCAAGCGCACCGGTGAGGCTCTCCAACAAAGTGAAGAGCATTTTCGCTCCCTGACCGAAGATCTGCGCCGGACCAATGCCCTCATGGAGCTGTTACGCTCAGTCGCCGTCGCTGCGAACGAAGCGACCAGTCTCAAGAGCGTACTCAAGTTCACGCTCAGCCGCGTCTGCGCCCATGTCGGTTGGCCCGCAGGCCACGCCTATATCCTGGCAGAAGACGCCGGTGGCGGGCTCGTATCCTCCGGCATCTGGTGCAGAGACACCGCTGAGCGTACACGCCCGTTCCGCGACGCTACGGAAGAGATGCGCTTCGCACCCGGCGTTGGTCTCCCCGGCCGCGTTCTCGCCGAAGGCAACCCGGCCTGGGCGAAGGATATGACTGACCCTGGATTCACTCGCGCTGAGGAGGCTGGCAACGCCGGATACAAGGCAGCTTTCGCTTTTCCTGTGCTCGCCGGAGAAGAAGTCGTCGCCGTGTTGGAGTTCTTCTCCGACCGGTTTCACGAACCAGATGAATCGCTCCTCGAAGTTATGGCCGGCATCGGCACGACGCTTGGCCGCGTTGTCGAGCGCAGGCGCGCTAGAGACGAGATCGACCGCGTATTCACGCTCTCGCACGACATGCTCGCGATCGTTGGCTTTGACGGTGACTTCAGGCGCGTGAACCAGAGCTTTGGCCGTACCCTGGGCTTCAACGAGCACGAACTGCTCTCAATTCCCTATCTGCAGATCATTCATCCCGAGGACCTGAACGCGACCTATAACGAACTCCAGCGCCTGGCCAGTGGCGCTTCCGTTAAGGGCTTCGAGGTGCGTACGCTCTGCAAGGACGGCTCGGCCATCTGGACTCAGTGGAACGCCACACCGTTCGCCTCTGACAAGGTTATCTACATCCACGGGCGCGATATCACCGAGCGCAAACGAGCCGAGGAAGCTATTCAGGTCGCCAGCGACGAGGTTCGTGACCTTTACAACGCTGCTCCCTGCGGTTATCACTCGCTCGACAAGAACGGACTCTTCGTGCGGATCAATGACACGGAACTCGAGTGGCTGGGCTACAAGCGGAACGAAGTCATAGGCAGGAAGAAGATAAACGATCTCCTCACGCCGGCCGGCAGAAAGGCCTTCAGGCAATCGCTGGCGGGATTCTATAAGCGGGGTTGGATGCGCGGTCTTGAGGTGGAGATGTTGCGCAAGGACGGGTCCACCTTCCCCGCGCTTCTCAGCGCTTCCGCAGTCAAGGACGCCGACGGCAGATTCGTGATGACGCGCTCCACCGTCTTCGATATCACGGAGCGCAAGCGCGCCGAAGAAGAGCTGCGCGATAGCGAGCTGCGTGCTCGCGAGATCGTCAACACGGCATATGATGCCTTCGTCGCAATCGATCAGTCCGGCAATGTTGTGGACTGGAACCGTCAGGCGGAAGCTACCTTCGGCTGGTCCCGCAAGGAGGTCCTCGGCCGCAAACTCACCGAGACGATTGTCCCGCGTCGGTTCCGCAGATTGCGCAAGGACGGGCTCCCACGCTTCCTGCGGACCGGCAAAGGCCCTATCTTTAACAGGCGTATCGAGCTCGCCGCCATTGATAAGGGTGGCCGCGAGTTTCCGATCGAAATGACGATCTCGCCCGTTCAGGTAGGCGACGACTACACCTTCAACGCCTTCATCCATGATATTACCGAGCGCAAGCAAGCAGAGACGATGCGCGCCCGCCTCGCCGCCATCGTTGAGTCGTCCGATGATGCCATCATCGGCACAAATCTTGACGGTACGATCACAAACTGGAACAAGGGCGCCGTGCGCCTCTATGGCTATTCCACGGCAGAGGCTGTCGGACAGCCGATTACAGTGCTTGCCCCGCCCGGCGGCCGCGAGGAGCCGGCCGTCCCCGATAACGAAACCCCGCGTGCAACGGTCAACCATTTCGAGGCCGTTCGTATGCGTAAGGACGGCAGCCAGGTCGAGGTCTCTCTCACCACCTCACCCATTCTCGAAGCGGATGGGGTAATCACAGGCGCGTCCACAATCGCCCGGGACGTCACCGCCCGCAAGCGCGCCGAGGCACTCGCCCGCCAAACGGAGGAGCTCGCACGCTCCAATGCGGACCTCGAGCAATTCGCCTACGTGGCCTCCCATGACCTCCAGGAGCCCCTGCGCATGGTAACCGGCTACTGTGATCTGCTTCAACGCAGGTACAAAGGCAAGCTGGACGCGGACGCAGACGACTTCATCACCTTTGCCGTCGAAGGGGCGAAGCGGATGCAGGAGCTCGTGCGTGGTTTGCTGGCGTACTCCCGCGTCGGCCCCCATGGACAAACGCTCGAGCTGGTGGACACTAAGGCTGCCTTCGATCGCGCTGTTGCCAACTTGAGCCTCGCTGTGCAGGAGAGCGGCGGCACGGTGACCCATGGGCCGCTACCGGCGGTGATGGCTGACCCGTCTCAGGTTGAACACGTGTTCCAGAACCTGATCGGGAACGCCCTCAAGTTCAAAGGCGACGAGCCACCTCGTGTGGATGTCCATGCGGCCCGGCAGGCGGACATGTGGCACTTTTCCGTGAAGGACAACGGAATCGGCATCGATCAACGCTACACGGAGAAGGTGTTTGCCATCTTCCAGAGGCTCCACGGCCGGGGCAAATATCCCGGCACGGGCCTCGGCCTCGCCATATGTAAGAAGATCGTGGAGCGGCATGGCGGCCGCATCTGGTTCGAGTCGCAGGCCGGCCATGGCACCATCTTCTACTTCACGCTCCCAGCGGAGAGGGGGGTAACAGAAAATGAGCGCTAGAACCCGCGACGTCGCGGTCGCGATGAACCGTCTGGGCGACCAGCGCTCGGACGCCGGACCCATCGAGATCCTCCTCGTCGAAGACAACCCGGGAGACGTGCGCATGGCGGTAGAAGCGCTCAAAGACTGCCGGGTCGCCAACAATCTCACTGTCGTCGAAGACGGCGTCGAGGCGCTCTGTTACCTGCGAGGGCTGGACTCGTACGCCGGCTCCCCTCGTCCGGACCTGATCTTGCTCGACTTGAACCTGCCCCGCAAGGACGGACACCAGGTGCTCGCTGAGATCAAGACGGACCATGAGCTCAGGCTGATCCCAGTCGTCGTACTCACCACTTCAGAGAATGAGCGCGATGTACAAAGGGCCTATGACCTGAATGCGAACTGCTACATCACCAAGCCCACCGGCTTGGAGCAGTTCGTGACCGTGATGAAGTCCATCCAGTACTTCTGGTCGAATGTCCCTCAGCTTCCGGCGGCCACTTAGGAGCGTTTGCCGCCCGCCCTGCGGCCCGCGCCGGGCTCCCTTCCGGTAGGCTCGAGCCCATTCTTGAGCCCAACGTCGGTCGCGTCTTTCCCATGCCTTGAGGCTCGTGTGCGGCGTCGGGCGCCGTACCTAAGAATAGGTATTCCACACCCGCGTAGGCGTTGCCTATAATCGGACTACGTTCGCGAGGGGGTGCGCGAATGGGGAGCTCGCAGGTCTAACCTCGAGCGCCCAAGACCGGAGTTGCGGCAACGTGCTCCGGTCTTGTCTTTGGCTCAGTCCCCGTCCTGATTCCGGTTCCGCCCGCGCCTCGTGATGCGCTGGACTATCGCCCCAAGCAGAGCGTTTCGTAGCGGCGACCAGACCTCAATCAGCGCAACCCTCTCCTCTTCCGGTTCCCGCCGGCCAAAGCGCGAGCGGTTATAGGCGCCGACCAGGATCGACACGTCTGGAGCATCCCGAACGCCGCGCTCCAGACTGCGGGCGAACTCTGCCGGCGTCTGCCCGGTGCGCGGGCCGTGCCCGGCCCACGTCGCCAGCCGGACCGTCTTCTCCCAGAGCTGTTGCGAATACGGTAGCCCGGCCACAGACCGTTGCCACCCCAGAAAGACGCTGCCGCCCAACAGCGCCACGAACGCCGCCACCCCCAGCGTAAGAAGCGGGTTGTAGTCCCGTCCCTGCGCGATAGGGACGGACGGCGTGCCGCTGCCCTGCTCCGCCGGAATGTCGAAGATCGGGTCGGCTGTCACGGGGAGGCCGGGGAAGTCCTCCAGCGTCAGCGGTTCGTCGGGCTCAGCGGTCTCTTCGATCACCGGGTTCAGCGCCTCGGGGCGGTCCGGCGATGGGTTGAACGCGATCCAGCCGTGGCCCGGAAAGTAGACCTCTGTCCAAGCGTAAGAGTTGCGGTCACGGATGGAGTACGACCCGCTCTCCAGGTTCTTGTCCGCCTCATCGATGACGAAGCCGACCGCCAGGCGGGAGGGAATGCCCAACGTCCGCAGCATCACCGTCATCGCCGAGGCGTGGTAGTCGAAATAGCCGCGCTGCGAGTCGAACAAGAAATAGTCCACAGTGTCCCGGCCGGGCGGCGTGTCGGCGATGTCGAAGTCGATTGGGAACTGCCGCAGGTACTCCTGCAGCAAGAACGCCTTGTCGTACCGATTGCCTCCGTCCTGCGCGATGTCAGCGGCTAGAATCGATACCCGCCCCGGAAACTCCTCGGGCAGTTGTAGATACTGCGCGCGAATCCACGCCGGATCATCTTCGCCGGCCTCTCGCAGCTCCTCGGGCGGCACGATCGGTAAGAAGCCTGAGATCGTGTACGACCTGCCCTCGCCCAGGCGGCTCGACGGCCTCGCCACCAAAGAATCGGGCAGCGATTCCCCGTTCACCCTCATCACGCCGATGTGGACAAGCCCGCGTCCCTCTTCTCGCGACGCCGTCAGCCCCACGAACCCTTCGCCCAGCTCCTCGTCGACCACAGTCGTGAGGATCTCTTCTAGGGCCAGCTCCTCACCACCCCCTTCGAGCCGGACGGGGATGACCTCGAAACCGGATGACGGCACCTCTATCTCGAAAGACTGAAGGCTGGTCGCGACCAGCTCGCCCGGCGAGAAGAGCACTGTTCCCACCACGCTTTTTCGCTCGACTGTAATGGTTATAGGGATGATCTTGCCTTGCACGTCTCCGCTCTCAATCTCCGCCTTCAGGCCATCTTCGATGTGCGCCGGCAGGTCCACGCTCGTCCGCCCGCCTGCCTTCCAGCCGCCGCCTCCGTACTCGTCGTAGACCGCCCCGCGGAGCCGGATCGCCCCCGAGACGCTCGGGTCGTTGACCGTTACGCTCATCACTTCGCGGTCGCCCAAATCGATCGAGCCTTGGAATGGAAGTACCCCCGTGTAGTTGTGCACCGGCACCACTCTCTTCACTTTGAGCGGACCCGAAAGGCGCACGAAGTTGACGCCGACCTCCTCCAGGCCGCGGACCATCGCTTCCATGGGCGCCGGCGTCGCGAACGGGCCGGCCGGCGCGATCCAGGCAAGCGCGATGAGGGAGAGCAGCGCCCAGGTGCTGAAGTTGAGGAACGTGAGGCTTAGGAGTTGGGGATAGGATGTTCCCTGCCGTCGCCAGACCTCGATGCGAGCCATCAAGTTCGTGCGCATCACTAACAGGAATCCGAAGAGCATATATAGCAGTACGGAACCCGCCAGGTCGTCGCCCACCAGTGCCATGTCCAGGAAGAGCGTCACGCCTCCCGGGATCAGGCCGATCCAGGCGTTCTGCCAGCGGTAGACGCTCCAGCCGAAGAGGAACACGCCCAGCCAGGTAAGGCTGAGCACCAGCACGTTGAACGGCAACGCGTCGTTGCTCACGCCGTTGTGAACGGCCAGGTCAAACCACGTCTCGAACCGGAAGTAAATCGCGTCGAGCCGCTGCTCCAGGTTGCCGGGCCCTACCAGCTCCAGCGTCTGCCAGAAGACCACCAGGGCGCCCGCCAGCACCGCCAGCGGCCAGGCCATATAGATGGACAGGCCGGACCGCGCGATTAGTAACGACGCGATCACGGCCACTACCGACACCAGCGTGATCGGCGGCATTTTGTCGGACCAGCCGGATTGCTCGAGTCCAAGCGATACGCTCATCGTCGCGCCTAGCGCGAGCACCAGCGTCAGCCAGTCCTCCCAGTCGGTAAAGCGGCTTGAGAGGCGGCGCAGCCACTGCGGCGCTATCTGCTCCGCCGCCGGCGGTGCCGGCCGGCTCCACTCAAACTCGGCCATCGTTAGCGCACCAACGCTTTCGGGCGTTCGTACGCTGCTTCGCCGGCCAGTCCGGCCGGCCCGAGCATGAGCGAAATGTCGGAGCCGCAGCGGACGACATAGGTGGGGACTCCAATCGCCGAGAGCCCCTCAAGAGGCAACGGCGGGACTTCTTCAGCGCCGAAGCTCGGCGCGTCGAGCAGCACTGCGGCTGCTCTCGTCCCTTGTTGGACGGCCGCCTGAAGGGAAGGGAGCCACGATTCGTCCGGCGACGCCGTTATCACGATGAGGGTCGTGTGGCGCCCGAAGCGCCGACCCTCCTCGTCGAGCACGTCGCCCAGAGCTGTGCCACCCGTCGCGCGCGCCACTGCCATTGCCTCCAGAATGCGGCCGTACTGCTGCGAGCCGCGCGTCGGCTCTAGCAAGACCACCTCGTCACCCCATGCCATCAGTCCAAGCACCCGGTTCGATTGCACAAAGTGGTAGGCCAGCGAGGTTGCTATCCGGACGCCGTACTCCTCCGTGCTCTCGTCACCCTCCCCGGCCTGTACCCTCTCGTCCAGGTCCAGCAGGACCCAAACATTGCTGGTCGGGTCCATCTCGAACGTCTTCACCATCAGGCGCCCCAGCCGCGCCGTAGAGCGCCAGTGGATACGGTTGTAGCTGTCCCCCGGGTAATACTCACGCACACCGGAGGCGTTGGGTGTTACATAGTGGGTACGGCGCCGCACTATCCCTTCCCCCGGGAGCTGCGCCACCGGAGACCAGAAATAGGGGAGCTCCTCAGGCCGGGGCAGAACGAGCAGCCGCTGCTGCTCCCCGTAGTTCCGCGTAAAGCGGAAGAGTCCGAACGGATCGCCGGTGGTGACTCGCACGGGCCCAGCGCTGTAGACGCCACGCCGCGCGCAGGTCACGCTCACCCTCCAGTTCCGCGTCCCACGTGCCGGCAGTGTCACCACCGTCCGCCCCGGCTCGCCGGGCATATCGGTCTCGTCCTCGGCCTCCAGCCAGACCTTCGTAAGGCTGCTGCGGTTCTTGAACCGGACTCTTGCCTCCGTCTCCTGGCCCACCTGCAGCCGGTCGTTCGCGCGTTCGACGCGCACCTCCAGCCCGCCGGCGTGGATCCGCGCCCAGATGAAGCAGACGGCCACCAGGCCGGCCAGCACGTACGCTGCGCGATAGAAGAACCAATACCCGCTGATCCCGGCCAGGACCGCCATCGTGACGAACGCCGCCAGTACGAACAGCAGGTTGTGATTTCGGTAGCAAAAACGGAGGAAGGCCCTGAGCCCGTCCGCCAGCGCGTCAAGGACTCGGGGCATTTAGCCTCCCCTCGCCCGCTCGGAAGCGCGCACTCCAGGCACCTGTAGCCGCTGGAGGCACTCCTCCAGCACTTCCCGCGGGGTCGCGCCCTTCACACGGGCCTGCGCGTTGAGGATGATACGATGCCCGAGTGCCGGGTAGGCCAGCGCCTTCACGTCATCCGGCAGCACAAAGTCGCGTCCGTCCAGCACGGCGCGCGCCTGCCCCAACCTCTGAAGCGCCAGCGATCCTCGCGGCGATGCCCCCAGGTACATGGAATCGTGGGACCGCGTAGCATTCATCAGGTTCACGATGTACTCCTGCACGAGGACATCGATGTAGATCTCCCGCACCCCCTCCTGTAGTGCGAGGACGTCATTCGGCTCGCACACCTGGTCCAGCTCGCCGACGGGATGGCCGTCGCGCTGGCGCTCCATGATCGTCTTCTCGTCCTGGATCGATGGGTATCCGAGCTCCAGCCGGATCAAGAAGTGGTCCAGCT
>CAYZLC010000051.1:0-11113 GCA_964479365.1 uncultured Dehalococcoidia bacterium | reverse complement strand
ATGCCGTCTGCGAGTACGCCGACCGCGACGCGCTGATGCACGGCCGGCCCTCGAACTCGATCATGCTGGTGTGACGCGCGGTTGTCCGCGGTCGCGCGCCGGGCGGGACAGGACCCCGCGGCGGTGGCCCTCCGCGGACCGTAGGAGCCGGATTTCCGGGTCCCGGCAGCCGATCGGCCGGCGAGTCCTCGGGAACGAGTCGGTTTGGCTGACGGTCGTGCGGATGGAGGGAACGCACGCGGTGATTTCGTCATCGGATTGGTGCGGGAGTTGGCGGAGCTTCGCTCGTTGGAACGCACGGGGCCTGCGGTTCGCAATCGTCCGCCTCACGACGAAGTTGCGTTGGCCGCGGCGTAAGCCCGCAAAGGGGGAAGAAAACCCCGTACAGGGCGATTACGGTTCTTCTAGGCCCATCCTCGATGAAGCCTGTTTGCAGAGCAGCAAAACGCCGTGAGCTGGCTGCATCGGGGATTTTCCGAGTTCGGAACTGAACGAATCATGCGATGCGTTCCGGCGATCGGTGGGCGGGGGGATGTAACCCCCGGCCCGAGAGGTCGGTGGCCGAGCCGCATCGCCTGGACCGGGGCGAGCCCCGCGTGGCCGGTGACGTGCGCCACGGCAAGCGTCGCCCCGAGACACTTCGTCCGTCGATCCTAACGGCTGATGCGGCAACGGGTTGCGCGATCGGGGCTGCGGTTTCATAAACCGCTATCGCCCTTTCCGAGAATGCTGGGACATGCGGGATGGCGCGTTAGAATGCCGTCCGTAACCATGAAGCTGCTAATTATCGAAGACGAGCAACGCACCGAAGCCTACCTGAGCAAAGGGCTGGCCGAGCAAGGATTCGTCGTCGATTCGGCCGGCGACGGTGAGAGCGGGCTGAGATTGGCGCTGGAGGGCGGGCATGATCTGGTTGTCTTGGACGTGATGCTACCCAAGCGGGACGGCTGGTCGATCCTCTCGGCGCTTCGCAGTCGCGGAACGCAGGTTCCCGTGCTCCTGCTCACCGCCCGCGACGCTGTAGCGGATCGAGTGAAGGGGCTTGAACTTGGAGCGGACGATTACCTGGTCAAGCCTTTCGCCTTCGCTGAACTGGTGGCGCGTATCCGCACCGTGCTGCGGCGCGGCCCCGGTCGTCAACCGGATGCGCTTCGAGTCGCGGACCTGGAAATCGATCTAACGCATCATCGAGCCACACGCGCCGGACAGAAACTCGACCTGACGCCGCGAGAATTCCTTCTGCTTTCGTTGCTCGTCCGCCGAAGCGGAGAGGTGCTTTCCAAGGCCATGATCCAATCTCAAGTATGGGACATCAACTTTGACAGCGAGTCGAACGTGATCGAAGTGCATATAAGAAGGCTGCGTGGAAAGGCGGATGAGCCCTTCTCGAAAAAACTGATTCACACCGTGCGGGGCGTGGGCTATGTCCTGGAAGAACGAGTCTGAAATCGCCAACGCCCGCGATAACCCGTGTCTTGACCGCCGTGGATGGTCGCTGGCATGGCGCCTCACGGTTTGGTACGCGGCGTTCTCGTTTTGCGGGGTGCTATGCGCGACGGTGATTCTTTACTTTGCCCTCACACGAAACCTGACCCGCGAGAACGATCGGTTCCTAGCGGATCGCGTGCATGTCTTGAAGGCACTCCTCCAAGACCGTCCACAGGACGAGGACGAAATCAAGTTCGAGCTGGACTGGCCGGCGCGACAGCCAGTGCCCTTGTACACGCGAATTGTCGCAGGCGACGGGGGAACCCTTTTCGAGTCATCGGGTATGGACAAGGAACTCGCTTCGGATTCCTTCCCAGCCCCGACTTCGGCCAACGCGGATAGCCTTCGCGGCGGTTCCATCATGGGAGCGTCGGGACGGCGGCTTCACGCGGTGGCGGTGCGCGCCGTTCGCGGGGTGGGCGGCGAGGAGCTAACCGTCCAGCTTGCCCGCGACTTGACTCAAACGGAAGAACTTCTCAGAGCCTATCGAACGAATCTTTGGCTCGTGCTCGGTGCGGCCTTTGTGGTGTGCACAGTGGGCGGTCATGCGATCGCGCGCCGCGGCTTGCGGCCCGTCGCTCAGATCCGTGACGCGATGCGTCATGTGCGGCCGACGACTTTGAACGAGCGCGTCGCGACGAACGGCTTGCCCGCGGAACTTCACGAACTGGCGGAAGCGCTCAACTCCATGCTGGCCGCGTTGGAGGAGTCGTTCGATCGGCTCACTCGGCTGGCCGCGGATGTCGCTCATGAAATGCGAACACCCATTGGAGCGCTCCGCGGCGCTGTAGAGGTATCGCTGAGCCGGGACCGCTCGGCGGCTGAGTATCGTGCCGCACTTGAGGCATGCCTAGACGACTCTGTGCGCCTTTCACGCACTATTGACAGTCTCATGTTCCTGGCAAAGGCGGACAAACGAATGACACCCCTGGAGCGGGAACGGGTCGATATTGTCCATGAGCTTGAGAGCATCCGGGAGCTGTACGAAGCGTCCGCGCTGGAGTCCGGTGTAGCGCTCCGAAGCGAGGGAATTGGCATTGTTGCCGCGACGCTGGATCGGACGCTGTTTCACCGCGCGGTCTGCAATCTGGTGGAGAACGCGTTGAAAAACACCTCGCCCGGTGGCACCGTCAAGCTGGGCGTGCGAGGGCAGAACGGACTCGTTACCGTGGAAGTAATGGACACGGGTTGCGGGATTTCCGCGAAAGACCTGCCTCATGTGTTTGAGCCATTCTATCGCGTCGACCGCGCACGAAGCGCGAGTTCAGGTGGTGCTGGACTCGGCCTTGCGATCGTGAAGAGCATCGCCACGCTTCATGGCGGAAGCGTGGATCTGCGGAGTGCGCCCGGTCGCGGTACCACCGTAGGCATTTCCTTTCCGACGAACGGGCCCGCCGAAAGCAGAGGTGCCGCAAGTCCGAAGCTTACGAAATCTTAATGTTGACGTCAGCTTCACGTCAGGAACGACTATAGACGCGGGTCAGTACTCGACGACGATAGTCCTGTTTACGCCGACGTTCGGCCACGGCGCGGTCGGTCGAGCGCTCGGCGGTGTTCAGTCCGCGCCTTTTTGCGAGGAGTGAAGTCCATGCAAGGTTTGCTTCGAATACGCCCGCCAATCGCGCTCAGTTTGTTCGTTTTGGTGCCGTGCGGCACGTCGTTGGCTCAGCAAGGCAAGCGTGATCCGTTAACGACGGACACCTCGCTGCGCCTCGCGTATTCGCAGCCGAAGCAATCGCAGGAAACGGTTCGGGAAAAGACGACCGTCAAAACGACGGAAAAGGAGCGCGATGAGCGCGCTTTCCGCGAGGTCAGCGATTTCTTCAACGTCCGTGAGGCCAACGCCAACCTGGAACAAGGACGCTGGGAGCTTGAGATTCGCGGCGGCTGGACCAAGGGAACGGAGAGCGGAGAGAAAGGCGGCGGGTTTGCATTCTCCGGCGCAGAGAAGGAAGAGGGAGACGATGATCACGCCTTCACCGGCGCATCGCTGAAGTATGGAATTACGGACGATCTTTACATCGAGCTCGGTTTGGCCCCGATTACGCTCGGCGAAGGCGGCGACCACGGCGCCGGCGACACGACGCTTGCGCTGTTCTATCAGTTCGTTCACGAAACGGATTCTGTGCCCGCGATGGCCGTGTGGGCGGAAGGTCGGTTCCCCACGGGAGAAGGTTCGTCCGGCGTCGACGGTGAACTGCACCTCAATCTGACCAAAACGTTGGCCGAAAGCTGGCGCGTACACTTGGGTGGATTCGTTGAAACCGCCAATGGCGCTCCGGGTGGTGAGGATGAAGAGAACCGGCGCAATTTCCAATGGGGCCTCGGACCGGGCATTGACTATCGGATCGATGAGAAAACCATCGCCGTCCTCAACTACATCAACCGCGCCAGCGAAGAGGATGGAAATCCCAACCAGAACATCGTCCAGATCGGTTTGGATCATCAGATTGCGCCCGGGCAGCACATCAAGGCTGCGGTCGATTTCGGTGTTGATGGACACGAGAGCACGCCGGACATCTCGGCCAAGATTCAGTGGTCGATTGAGTTCTAAACGGTCGAGATCATGCGGTATTGGCGCGACATGTTCGGATGCACGCTCTGCACGCGATTCTCCACGGGTCTTTGCACACGGTGCGTCAACCGTTTCGTGCGGTGGTGCGCCGTTGGATTTGTTGCGGTCCTTCCGGCATGTGCCACCGTTGATCCGAGACATGATTATGAGCAGACAGGTCGGCTCATCGGTGAACGGACAGGGATTGTCGGAGTCACGCTTCCAGGCGACGATGCAAGTCAGGCCGATGCGCAGATCAACGCGTTGCTGGCCGACGGGTTGACCGTTCAGGAAGCGTGCCGGATAGCGCTTCTCAACAATCCGCGTCTTCGGGGGTTCTTCCTGGAAATCGGCGTCTCCCGCGCGGACGTAATCCAGGCGGGCCTGCTCACCAATCCATCCTTCTCATTGAGCGTTCAATTCCCCGAGGGCGGCGGACGCTCCAAGCTCACCGGTGGATTCGCGCAGCAGATCGCGGACATCTGGCAGATTCCGATTCGCAAGAAAATCGCCGAGGCCCAGCTTGAACAAACCTTGCTTCGCGTGGCCGATGCCGGGCTCGCCCTGACCACCGAAACGAAAGCGAAGTATTACCGGGCACTGGTGGTACGGGAGAGCGAGACCATCGCCCGGGAGAATCTACGGCTTGTGGAGTCCGCGCTCGGAATCGCCAACGAGCGGGTGACTGAAGGTGAAGCGACCGTCGTCGATGTAAATCTTGCCCGCGGAAACGTGCTGGAAGTCGAGAGAGAGCTAATCACGCTGAAGCGCGAGCGGGCGGTCGCCGATGCGGCGCTATCGGAGACGCTCGGACTGAGCCGAAGCGATGTTCAACTGAATCTCGCGGACACGCTTCCGAGCCTTCATCCCCTGGCAGACGAAGCCGCTGTCGTCGAAACAGCGATCGGTAGACGACTCGATCTTCAACTGGCGGAGTATCGAATCAGCGAGGCGGAAGCGGAAGTCCGGCGGCAGGAGGTGAGCGTGTTTTCCGACGTGACCGCGGGGATTGGCTTCGCGCGAGGTGCGCGACGCGCCGCGCCAGGGCGCAAACTCTTGGGCGACACGGCCCGCGCTTCGATTGCCAAAGGACAACTTACCGCACCGGGTATTCAATCTCGCAGTGAACGCCAACGCGCGAAGTCTCAGCAGATCGACTGGACCGTCGGACCTGAATTGGGCGTCACGCTTCCGCTCTGGGATCAAAACCAGGCGCAGATTGCCAAAGCCGGGTTCCGACTCGAACAAAGCCAGGACGAATACGACGCCTTGCGCAACCGAGCGACCCGTGAAATCCGCGAGGCCCTTGCCGTGGCGCGCACGGCTCAGGAACTGGTCACGTTCTTCAGTGAGAAAGCCATTCCGCAAAGCATGACCAACGTAGAAACGGTACGCGACGCATACAAAGCGGGCGAGCAAGGCATCCTGGTCCTGATCGAGGCACAGAAGGGCCTGATCGCCAACCAGCGGGCGCTGCTGGATGCCGAGCGCGACTACGCCGTCGCACTGTCCGAGCTTGAACGCGTTAGCGGTGGGCGATTGGAGGACGCGAGCAATTCGGAAAAGGAAAAAGATTCATCCGGTGAACCGAGGATGGTAAAACCATGACGTTCGATTGGCGTCGATTTCGCGGTGTCCATCCGCGACTGTTTGCCGCAGCGGTAATGCTCAAGCACGCACGAACCAAGGCGGCACTTTTGCTCGTGGCGCTGTTTTTCGGCAAGGCCGTGTACACGAATGAGGCGCCGTTCGATCTGGACGAGATCAATGCTTGGGTTGTTCTCGGTCTGATCTTGGTGATTACAGGAACGGGCATTCGTTTCGCGGCTTTGGGCAGCATACGAAAACACGAAGACCTGGCGACGAGGGGAGTGTACTCGCTTTGTCGCCACCCTCTTTACTTGGGTTCGGTTCTGATGGCCTTTGGATTCTGCACCCTATTGGACGACTGGGACAACTTCCTCATCATCGCCGGTTACTTTCTCACGTTCTATCCGCTCAACATCGTGTGGGAAGAGATTCGACTGAGTGAAACATTCGGCGAACAACACGCGGCCTATTGCGCGGCGACGCCCTTGCTCCTTCCGCTTGGACGAATTCACGGGAAGCCATTCCGCGTGCGAATGGCATTTCAGAATGGGGGGATAGTACTGATCGCAACGGTGTTGGCTCTGCTCGGTGTGGTTGAGGTAATGGCCGAAACCATGAGGCGATGACGAAGGCCATGAAATCACGAATCGGAAATAGATTAGGGATTACACGTCGCCCAGCCGCCGTGCTCCGGAGTTTGTACGTTGCGGCGTTCCTCTGCGCGCTCATGATCGCCGGCTGTACGCCGTCGAGCGGGCGGTGGGCGACTTTCTTGGAAGATTTCGCGCGGGAAGTACTGGCCGCTTATCTGCTTTGATCGGTTGGACCGGGTATGGGTAGATTCGTCAAAGGAGTTCTGGCGATCGTCGTTCTCGCGACTCTCGGTGTGCTCTTGACGTGGGCATTCCTGGAGGGTCGCGCCGAGCGCCAGCGGGAAATGGAGCGGGAATTGCCCGTCGCGCCGCCGCCACGGGTGACCAAGGGTGCGTCCGGTGAGCTGCTGATCAAGTTTGATCGCGAGACGCAGGAGCGAATCGGTCTGAAAACCAAGTCTCTCGTAGCGGCCGAGCACCAACCGCAAGTCGTTGCCTACGGTTCATTGGAAGGATCGCCGACGCAAATCTTCACGCTCCGGGTCCCTGTTCCCGGAACCATCGAACCAGAACCAGAGCACGGTTGGCCCGTCCTGGGAGCGACACTGGAAGATGGCGCCTCGATTGGGAGCATTCGTCCTCGCCTTGGGGCCGTGGAGCGGGTGGATTTGACCACGCGATTGCGCACACAGCAATCGCAGGTCGTAGAGATTCAGGCTTCGCTCGCCGCGGCGCGCTCTTCATACGAGAGCAAGAAGCGGCTCAATGAGCGTAACCAAATCGTCACCGAGCGGACGCTCGAAGAGGCCGAAGCAAAGGTCAAGGCCGAAGAGGCGCGTCTTACGGCCGCCATCGACACCGTGACACTCATTGAGAAAGCTCTGTCCGGCGGATCGAGCGGGGAACTGTGGCCGCTGACGGTGCCTCGCGGTGGTCAGGTGGTGCAGGTCGCAATCCAACCGGGCGAACTCGTCGAGGCGGGTCAGACCATTCTGCAATTGCAGCGCTTCGATGAGCTGATCGCCCGCGTCGGCTTGCCCAGGAGCGCGTCGTTGCAGCGATCGCCGCGCCTTGCGCGAATCGAAGTCATCGGACAAGAAAGCGCTTTATTGGATGCCGAGCTTGTCGGTCCAAGTCCGTCGCTGGAATCCAAAACCCTGGGGCAGTCCCTGCTTTACCGAGTGCGGCTCACGGAGTCGCAATTGCGCCCGGGAGCGGCGGTGAAGACCTATATCCCGGTTGAGGGAAAGACGCTGACCGGTGTGGTCGTCCCCACGGAGGCAATCGAGCGCTATCTTGGGAAATCCTGGGTCTACGTGCAAGTCGGCGACGACACATTCGTTCGTCGTGAAGTATCCGCAAGTTTCCCGGCGGCAGAGGGCTGGTTTGTCAAGAACGGGTTTGTTGCTGGCGACCGCGTCGTCACAAGTGGTTCACAGACGCTTCTTTCCGAAGAGTTCAAATCACAGATCCAATCCTTCGGCGAAGGCGAGGGCCAGTAACCCATGCTGCGAGCGTTGGTCGAATTCTCGCTTCGCTTTCGCGGGGTCGTCATAGCGCTTGCCTGCGTGACGATCGGGTACGGCATCTACTCCGCATACCACGCCAAGCTGGATGTGTTTCCTGAGTTCGCCCCGCCGCAGGTCATTATTCAGACCGAAGCCCCGGGCCTTTCACCCGAAGACGTGGAGCAACTCGTCACGCGGCCGGTCGAAACGGCTGTGAACGGAGTCGGGAATCTGGAATCGATCCGCTCGCAATCCATTCAGGGTCTCTCCGTCATCACCATCATTTTCCGCGAGGGAACGGACATCTACCTCGCGCGGCAGCAAGTCAACGAACGCCTGGTAGAGGCGGCGAATCGGCTTCCGCAAGGTGTTGAGCCGCCAGTCATGACGCCGCTCACTACGGGAACGAGCGTCGTGCTGGTCGTGGGTCTCACTTCGGAGTCGCGTTCGCTCATGGAGCTTCGTACGTTCGCCGAGTGGGTCGCCCGGCCACAACTTTTAGCGGTCTCGGGCGTCGCCAAGGTGTCAATCTACGGCGGCGACGTGCGGCAAGTGCAGATTCAGGTCGAGCCGGAGAAGCTACTTGCCCATGACCTGTCACTGACGGAGGTTTTGGATATAGCTCGCCGCGCCACCGGCGTCCGCGGCGCTGGGCTGATCGATACCAAGACGCAACGAATCGTAGTTCAGTCCGAAGGTCAAGCGCTGACCGCAGAACAAGTAGGCGAGGCCGTGATCGCCGAACGGAATGGAACGCTTCTGAAGCTCAAAGATGTCGCCCACGTCGTGGACGCGGCGGAGATCAAGTTCGGCGATGCCCAGATCATGGGAACGCCGGGCGTGATGATGGTTATCTCAACGCAGTTCGGGGCCAACACGCTCCAGGTGACGACCGATCTGGAACTGGCGATCGACTCCCTCAAGCCGGCTGTGGACGCCGAGCGTTTCACGCTTCATCCACGACTCTTCCGGCCGGCCAGCTTCATCGAAACCGCCATCGGCAACGTCAACCAGGCCATGTTGATCGGCGGGATTCTGGTATCTGCCGTGCTCTTCCTATTCCTGATGAACGTCCGCACGGCATTCATCTCGCTTACCGCGATCCCGCTCTCGCTGCTGATTGCGGTAATTGTTCTCAACTGGTTCGGGTTCACGCTGAATACGCTTACACTCGGCGGGCTGGCGATCTCCATCGGAGAGGTTGTGGACGACGCGATCATCGACGTAGAGAACATCTATCGTCGGCTTCGAGAAGCCCCCGCGAGCGGGAAGAGTGAATCGGTTCTTCGCATTGTCCTCGGCGCGTCGCTGGAGGTTCGAAGCGCCGTTGTTTACGCCACGTTCGTCGTCGCCCTGGTGTTCCTTCCGGTAATGACCATGTCCGGGCTGCAAGGCAAGCTATTTGCCCCCCTGGGGCTCGCTTACATCCTTGCGATTCTGGCCTCGCTGCTCGTAGCCCTGACGGTGACACCGGCGCTTTCGCTGGCATTGCTGCCTCGGCAGCTCGCGCAGGCCCATGAACCCAAGCTTCTGACCACACTGAAGCGGCGTTACGTCAATCTTCTCGATGCAGCAACCCGAAGGCGACGCGGCATCATCTTGGTCACAGGTCTGTTGTGTCTGGCCGCGATCGTGGCGTTACCGTTCTTCGGCGGCACGTTTGTGCCCGAGCTGCGCGAAGGTCACTTCATCGTCCACATGTCCGCCGTTCCCGGCACCTCTCTGGAAGAATCGCTGCGAATCGGCCGCCAGGTGACGGCGGAGTTGCTTAAGAATCCCCACATTGTGTCGGTGGCCCAGCAGGTGGGGCGCGCCGAAAAATCGGATGATGTCTGGGGCACGCACTATAGCGAGATTCAGGTGGACCTTGCGCCGCTGCACGGCGAGGAAGGCGAGTTCGTCATGGGTGAGATCCGTGAGGCGCTCACCCAGTTCCCCGGCCTGAATTTCGCCATCAAACCGTTTCTGACGGAGCGGATCGAAGAGACGATTTCCGGCTTCACGGCCTCCGTCGTTGTTAAACTGTTTGGCGACGACCTGGAGGCTCTGGATGTCGCCGCCCATGATGTGGCCCGCGTGCTGTCGGGGATTCGAGGTGCGGCCGATGTGCAGGTGGAGTCGCCTCCCGGCGCGCCGCGCTTAGTCGTTCGACTCCGACCGGATCGCCTTCAACAGTTCAACCTCTTGCCGGTCGACGTGCTGGAAGCGGTACAGACGGCCTTTCAGGGCACAGCCGTTGGACAGATCTACGAGGGTCACCGAGTTTACGATGTAGTTGTGATTCTCGATCCGGCTCGGCGAGCGGAGCCGGAAGGGTCAGGGTCTCTGCTGGTGCGAACGCCGTCGGGGAAACACGTTCCGCTCGAAGAGCTTGCTGATGTCTATCAAACCAGCGGGCGCTACGCGATTGTGCATGATGCCACGCGAAGGCGGCAGGCCGTCAGTTGCAACGTGGGCGGGCGGGATGTCGCATCGTTTGTGGGCGAAGCGAAGCAAGCCGTGCTCTCGCAAGTCTCATTTCCGACGGGCGTGTTGCCGGTATTCACCGGGGCTGCGGAGGCCCGTGCGCAGGCACAGCGCGAAATCCTTTTGCACTCCACGATCGCTGGTCTGGGCATCGTGCTTCTACTTGCCATCGTTTTTGGAACGGCTCGGAACCTGATCCTCGTGCTCTTGAACCTACCCTTTGCGTTGGTCGGGGGCGTGCTGGCGGTTTTTCTCACGGGAGGTTGGCTCACCGTCGGTTCGCTGGTCGGATTCGTTACGCTCTTTGGAATCTCCACGCGAAACTCGATCATGTTGATTTCGCATTTCGAGTATCTGGTAACGGAAGAGGGAATGGAGTGGGGTCCCGCAACCGCGTTCCGTGGAGCGAGCGAGCGGCTTATCCCAATTCTGATGACTGCCCTGGTTACCGGCCTGGGCCTTCTGCCCATCGCCATCGGCAGTGGCGACCCCGGCCGTGAAGTCGAAGGGCCGATGGCCATCGTCATCCTCGGCGGCCTGTCCACCTCCACCTTACTGAATCTGATCGTTCTGCCCGTCCTGGCCCTTCGATTCGCCCGGCTTTCACGGATAGAAAATGACAAGTAAGGCCGGCTCATGTCGTCAGCTTTCCAAAGGCGTGGCCATTGCGACAGAGAGCGAGTCGTTCGCCCGTTCGTACTTCGGAGGAAAACGATGACGAAGCCAATAATGTGCGTGCTCGTTGCGGCGCTTCTTATCTTGTGCGCGGCCACCGGCTGCGGCTCCGGTGCATTCACACCGTATAGCGGGTCCGGCGCGGAGACCTTCCTGGCCGTCGATGTGCCCGAGATCGGCGGACCCGACGGGCTAGCGGCGAAGGCCGGCGTCGCGGACTACTCGCTCGCGATGGTGTC
>CAYZLC010000050.1:522-11118 GCA_964479365.1 uncultured Dehalococcoidia bacterium | reverse complement strand
CAGACCCTTCGACAGGCAGAACGTCACGGAATCCGCATAGGCCGCGAGACGGGCAACAGGTACGCCGAGCGCCACCGCGGCGTTAAAAACGCGCGCTCCGTCAATGTGAACGGGCAGTCCGCGCCGGTCCGACAGGTCCCGGATGGCCGACAAGTCCTCTTCGTTCAGCACCATGCCTCCGCAGAGATTGTGTGTATTCTCCACGCAGATGAGACCCGTGCGCGCGAAGTGGTCGTTCGGTGGGCGGATCGCCGCTCTTACGTCCGCTAAGTCCAGGCGCCCGCCAGGATCATTCCGGACCGTCTTCATGATCAGCCCGCCCAGCGCCGATGCGCCGCCCACCTCAAAGATGACGCTGTGCGACAGTTCGCCCAGGATGACTTCATCGCCGCGTCGGCAATGGGTCAGTATCGCAGCCAGATTGCCCTGCGTGCCGCTAGTCACCAACAACGACGCCTCTTTGCCCAAGATCTCGGCCGCCATTTCCTGGAGCCGGTTGACCGTCGGGTCCTCCCCAAACACATCGTCCCCAAGCTCCGCGTTCGCCATAGCCTTTCGCATCTCGGGCGAGGGAAGCGTCACCGTGTCGCTGCGCAGGTCGATGATCTTCATCTGTGCTGACTACGTAGACGTACCCGCACGGCCATAGTCATCGTCAAGCCGCACGACATCCGTAAGCTCCGGCGTGGACACTTCAAAGAACCGCGAGTCCTCCAGCGCTTCCATGCGGTGGATCGCGCCCGGCGGGAGCATAACTGTCGTACCCGCCTCGGCGATGAGCTCCTCGTACTCCCCCGGCTTGTCGATGCTGCCGAGTGTGTACTTGATGCGGCCGGAGTCCACGTACTGCGTCTCGTGCTTGCGCTCGTGATACTGAAGGCTGAGGCGATGACCCTTGCGCAGGATGAGGAGCTTGCCTGCATAGCGGTCCGTGTGTGCCAGCCAGCGCTCCTCTCCCCATGGTTTGGGAACAACCTTTACGTCTCCTGGCGGCGTAATCTCCGCGTGTCGCCCGGAAGGCGCGCTGTCGCGGCGGCGGTCATCCGGCTGCATGAGGATGAGAGGTTCCGGTTAGCTCGAGCGCTCCCAGATCGACTGGTAGCCCTCGCCGCCGCGTATCGCCGCGAGGACTTCCATCTTCTCCTCGCGGATTAGTTCATCGAAGGTCTCATTGCAGCGTTGCGTCATCGCCTCGCCGCCCAGACTTACGAGCCGGGACTCGATCCGGGTCCAGAGGCCGGAGTTGCGGAACGTCTCCATGTGCCGCGGCCACATAAATGACATGATCTTCTCCGGCAACGAGAAGCGGGGGCGCATCTTCTTGAGGGCTTTGAACCGCTCCTCGATGGAGCCCGCCTTCGCCACAACGGCAATGAGGGGCCCTTCCTGCTCATTGGTACGGGTATCGATGAGCAGGCGCTTGTCGACGATGGCGAAGCGGACGACGAGGACCTGCGCGCTCTCGATGACCTTCGTGACCTCTTCCATGTCCAGCCCGAAGTCGTCCATGACAGGCCAATTCTACGCCCGCCCTGAAAGTGGGGTCAACGAGGAAGGAAGGGGGAAGGAGGAAGAAGGGGACCTAGCGCCCTTCGTTGCGGGATCTCTTCTTCCCTCTTCCTCCTTCCTCCTTCGTCAGAAGCGCGTCCAACTTCTCCCGCGCGGCGCCCGAGTCGATCGCCGCGCGCGCCTTCTCGATGCCCTCGCCAATCGACTCCGCCTGTTCCGCCAGCCAGATTCGCAGTCCAGCGTTCAACAGCACCAAGTCGCGGTGGCCGCCGTCTTCGCATAAAAAAACCGCCTCGGCGATGCGCGCGTCCTCTGCCGCGTCTCCGCCCGCCATCTCCTCCGCGCTCGCCGCCTGCAGGCCGTACTCTTTCGCGTCGATGCGCAGTTCCCTTGCTCTTGGCTCCTGGCTCCCGGCTTCTTGCTCCCACAGAAACGCCCGGCACGGCCGCGACGTGGGTGCATCCTCATTGCCCTCGATGCCCTGGACGATCATCACGCGCTTGAAGCCCATCTCGCTTGCGGCGGCGAGCATCTTCTCGGCGTAAGGGAGGTGGCTCAGGCCGAGCAGGCCATATGATGCGCCCGCGAGGTTGTATATCTTCTCGACCGTGCTCAGGCACGTCCGCAGCGCGATCTCCGTGCGCAGCTCGCGCAGCACAAATACCTGAGGCACGAAGCGTGACTGCCTCATGAACCCGACCCCCGTCTCCTCGATCGAGCGCTCGACTGCCTCCGCCTCGCCGTCGATGTCGATACCGAGCGCCTCCAGCACGTCGCCGATCGGCACGCCGAACTTGGGCCCGATCCCCTTCTCGCCGTGCATCACGACCGGCACGCCTGCCGCCGCGACGACCAGAGCCGACGCCGGGCTCACGACGATGCTCTTCTTCCGTCCGTCGTACGGACTTCCGATATCGAGCAACCCATCGCCCTTCGGCGCAATCGTCTGCGCACTCTCCCGGACCGCCTGCGCGAACCCCACAAGCTCCTCCGGCGACTCCCCCTTGTACCGCTGCACCAGCAGGAACCCGCCCACCTGCGCTGGCGTCGCCTGCTGCGACAGGATGAGCGACATCGCCTCGCGCGCCTCGTCGCGTGACAGGTCGCGCCCGGCACGCGGTCCCTGACCGATCTCGCGCAGAAAGAAGCGCATGCGTTCGAAAGGCGGGGCGCTCTCCTCGCTTCCAGCCATCGACGCGCTCTCGGTTAACTGCGCCACGGGTCCGGCTCGTACAGTTCGCTGGCTCGCCGGCCAATGTCTGAGCGCCGCGAGGCTCCCATGCCAAGGCTCCTCGGCTTTGGGCGCGAAGGGGAAGCAACCGTGCGGCTGATGTACTCCTCAAGAGCCTCGCAGACCCAGCCTGAGAAAGAGATCCCGCGCTCGACCGCCAGTTCGCGGGCACGAGCGTGCAGTTCCTCTGGCAGACGGAAGGTGAAGCGTGGCATAGATCAATTATCGCACCGAGAAGTGAGCTTCCGAAAGGAGCCCGCCCGCAACCGTTATCCGAGCTGGCGTCGGAAGAGGCAGACGGTATTCAGCCCGGACCCCAGCAGTTGGCACGTTGCGGGCGCATGTTGTCATCGCGTAACAGTTCCAGGCGCGCGTGCGTCATAAGCCCCGAGGATTCCAAGCATGCCTAAACAGGAATTCAAGGTTGCAAAATAGGTGCACCCGGAGAACGGCGCTTGCGGTGGTAGTCGCCGCGATAACTCTTGCTGCGGTATCTACCGGGTGTGGCAATTCTCCGAGAACGATCACAATGGATGATTTCATCGACAGTCCTGGAGAATTCGTCGGCGAGCGTGTACGCATCAAGGGGAAGATCGACTGGCATCCACGGTTTCAGCGGGACACACAGCTCGTCCCGTTGGGGTCGTTGGGTTGCTTCAACTCTGCCTGCAAGACCGAGAGACTTGATGGTCGGGATTTAGTGATTCTATCTTTGTGGCTTCAGCTTCCAGACGAGCTCGAACTCAAGAGAGGAGACGTCGTCACAGTCGACCGGACCATCAACGCCTGCAAGGACCGTCGAAACGGTACTGGCGTCACAATCTACCTGATGGAAGGTTGCGCTGGCCTCACTAAAACCATTCAGCCTGTAAGCATCGACCGCGGAGGCGAGTGAGAACTGTACAACCACGTAGACACCCACCCGTCACCGCGCTGTTGCGAGGCAGGCGGAGACCACATTCGAACCGTCACTTAGCCCGCATCCCCTCCACCTCCACCCCCATCTCCCGACACCAACCCTCATACGCCAGCGGCGAGATCTCGCTGGGCTTGATCTCGCTGCGGCCGCCCCAGAAGACGTTCGTGTAGGCGACCGGAATGCCCAGCGACACCAGGTGCGCGTCGATCGCCTCCTTGTGCGCCAGCACGAGCGATTTGTCGGTGCCGTGCGCCACGCCCATGACGTTGACGTTGTTGAACTCCGGCCCCGCCTCTCGCCAGTAGCAGTGAGTAAGGATGTGGTGGCGGCCCACCTCGCGGCCGGCCTCGACCTCGCGGCCCGGCGGGACCGCCCAGTGGAATAGCGCGTTGTAGCGCGTCACACGCTCGCCGCTCGCCGTCTCCTTGACGTGCTCCAGGAACGTCGAGAACCGCCCGAGCAGTGTTCGCTCCTGCAGCGACTCCGCCACCCAGCAGAACTCGTTCAGCGATACGCCTGCCTCCTCTGCCCGCGCCCGCCAGACGTCCCGTACGATCTCACCCGGCGCGAACTCTCGCTTCAGCGCCGTCAGCACCCGCCATTCGAGTTCACTGAGCTCTACGACCTGGGGGTACAGCACGTCCGCGGGTTCGTCCCACTTGCTGCCGGGCTCCATTCCCCGCCGCCTCGTGTGCCCGACGCCCAGTACGAACAGCGCCTTCGCCGGCATCAGCCGGTATGTTTCGGCGCCAACCTGCGACTTCAAGAATTGACAGTGCTTCTCGATCGAGAACCCCTGTGGCACCTTCAGCGTCGTCCACAGCCGGTACTTCGAGCCCGCCGTCTCGGAGTCCGTCGTGCGAATAACGACGTGGCCGGAGAACGGGTCGCGCTGGAACATGAAGTCGAACGCGGCCTGCAGCCTGTCCTGCGGCACCTGCCACGCCACGAGCGCGCCGTCCGCGAGGTTCGTCGACAGAAGAGTCTGGCGGACACGGCGTATCGTGCCCGCTTCCAGCAGCGCCCGCACCCGCTCGATGACCGTCTCGACGGGCACATCCGATCGTCGCGCGATCTCTCCGAACGGGTCGCGCTGGAAGCCCTCGAGTTTGTCCTCAGAGACGGCGAGGATGGCAGTGTTGATCGGATCGTCGAGGGTGAGAGGGAACGGGAAGGCAGGCGGGTCGGTCGATCGAGACGTGGTTGCTCCGCTCATTCCTTCGATCCCTCAGGATGAGCGGGGAGCAATGCCCGCGTCACCGCAACACTGGCTCCTTGATCCTTGCTCCTCGTTCCTCTCACGAGTAACGCTCTTCCTTCCACGGGTCTCCCCGGATGTGGTAGCCGTATTGCTCCCAGAAGCCGGGGCGGTGTTTTGAGATGAACTCGATTCCGCGGACCCACTTGGCGCTCTTCCAGAAGTAGAGGTGCGGGACGACGAGGCGGCAGGGACCTCCGTGCTCCGGGGGGAGCGGCTTGCCGTCGTGTTTATACGCGAGGAGCGCGTTGTCGACCATCAGGTCGCTGAGGAGCAGGTTCGTGGTATAGCCTCCGTAGCAGTGCACTATGACGGCCGTCGCTTCTGGCAGCGGCTTGACGTGCTTCATCAGCTCCAAGAAGGCCACGCCCTCGAAGTCGTTGTCCATCCGGCTCCAGGAGGTTACGCAATGGATGTCGCAGTGGACATTGATGCTCGGCAACGATGTGAACTGCTCCCACGACAACTGGACCTCGTCTTCCACGAGACCGAAGATGCGGAACCGCCATTCCTTCTGGTCCACCCGGGGCGTGCCGCCGTAGGTGAGCACCGGCCAGTCCTCTACCACCTTCTGTCCCGGCGGCAGACGGTCGCCCCACTTGTCGCGGTCTTCGCGGCAGCGGGAGAGGATATCGGATACCATTAGACGCTCCTTCGTGGTGAGAATACCAAAGCTATCGGCTATCGGCTATCAGCCATCAGCCAACAGCTAACCTGCTAACATCTACTCGATGCATCCTGCAGACGTTACGGAGGCCGGCGCGCGACAGACCTTCTCGCCGCGTCTCAAGCCTCTCCTCTTCTGGGGCGCCGCGCTCTTGGTCCTCGCCCTCGATCAGACTACGAAGACCATCGTCCGCGAATCGCTCGCACGCGGCGAGAGCTGGCCCGACCCCGACTGGCCGGTGCGGATACGTTATGTCACTAACACCGGCGCTGCCTTCGGCATCCTCGAGGACCAGACTATCTTCCTTATCGTCATGGCGTTCATCGGCCTCGCGGCCATCTACCTCTACTACCGCTACCCCCCCTTCGACCATTTCGTCGCCCCCGTCGCCATCGGCCTGATGCTGGGCGGCGCGTCCGGCAATCTCCTCGACCGCGTCCGTCTCGGCGAGGTGACCGACTTCATCGATTTCCCTTCGTACCCTGCATTCAACGTTGCTGACTCGTCGATCACCATCGGCATCACGATCATCATCGCCGGTTACCTCCTGCTGGCGCCCAGAGGAGACCGCAATCAGCCGGAGCCCGCCGCCCGTGAAGACGCTGGAGCTGACGGCTGACCGCTCCGGCGAGCGGCTCGATACTTTCGTCGCGCGCCGCTGCCCGGAGCTGTCACGCAGTCACGCGCGCCGCCTGATCGACGACGGCCTCGTTTCTGTCCACGGACGCCACGGCAAGGCCTCCGAGCGGGTGACGGCGGGGCTGAACGTCCGGGTCACGATCCCGCCGCCTGAGACCATCGACCTCGCGCCGGAGGCGATTCCCTTGACGATCATCTACCAGGACGGGGACATCATCGTCCTAGACAAGCCTGCCGGCCTCACCGTGCATCCAGCTCCCGGTCATCCCAGCGGCACGCTTGTGAACGCGCTGCTAGCGGCCTGCCCGGACCTGCGGGGGATTGCAGGCACTCTCAGGCCTGGTATCGTGCACCGGCTGGACAAGGACACGTCCGGCCTGATGGTCGTCGCCAAGAACGACCGCGCGCAGCGGGCACTCCAGCAGCAGCTCAAGGACCGCCACGTGCACAAGACGTATGTCACGCTGGTGCACGGTGTTCCGCGGCCACGCGAGGGCGTGATCGAGGCCCCCATCGGACGCCACCCGAAGAACCGCAAGAAGATGGCCGTCGTCGCGGGCGGACGCGAGGCGATCACGAAGTACCGCGTGCGGGAGGAGTTCCCCGGCGGAGGCTGCTCACTCCTGGAAGTCGAGCCGGTGACCGGTCGCACGCACCAGATCCGCGTCCACATGTCCGCGCTCGGGCACGCGATCGCTGGCGACGCCACCTACGGGCGGCGGTCCGATCTTATCGGAAGGCAGGCGCTACACGCGTCGAAGCTGGCGTTCGCGATGCCCGTTGGAGGAAGGCAGATCGAGTTCGAGTCGCCGCTTCCGCCCGATATCCGAGAGGCGGTGGAGCGGCTGCGGAACGGCTAGCTCTGCGTGGGTGCGACCCGGCGGGTCGCACACGTCAAACGCCCGGCGCCTTGCCGGCGCCGATGGGCGTGATGCCCGTGGCGTAGATGTAGATGCGCGTCCCGTAGCGCGCAAGGACCGGCTTGTGTCCCTCGGCCTCCAGCTGCGAGATATAGCGGCCGAGCACGGCGCCGTAACCCTTCAGCGGCAGCGTCCGGAAGTACCAGTAGTCCTCACCCTTCATGACCAGCTTGAGCGCAGGCTCCAGCTGGCCGTATTGGATGTACGGCAGTTCTCTGCCGTTCGTATAGAGCGTCTCCAGGCTGTCGGGATGGACTTCGTGAACTCCTTCCATGCCGTCAAAATAGCGTCTCGAGGCCGTTGGTTCAAATCCGCCGCCTCGCCATGTCCAAGGCGTTTGCTAGAATCGCTACCAGTATGACCGTCCGTACGCGCTATGCCCCCAGCCCGACAGGCGAGCCGCATCTCGGCAACATGCGCACAGCGCTGTTCTCCTGGTTGCTCGCGCGCCACTACGGCGGCAAGTTCTTTCTGCGGATTGAGGACACCGACCAGGCCCGCTACGTTGAAAGCGGCATCGAGGCTCAGATGGAGGCGTTACGCTGGCTGGGCCTGGAATGGGACGAGGGGCCTGACATCGGCGGGCCGTACGCGCCGTACACGCAGTCCGAGCGGTTGGAGATCTACCGACAGCACGCCGACCGCCTGATTGAGCAGGGTAACGCCTATCTTTGCTACTGCTCGCCGGAACGCCTCGATGAGGTGCGAAGGGCCCAGCAGGCGCGCAAAGAACCGCCCCGCTACGACCGGCACTGCCGCGACCTATCGCCTGAGCAACGGCAGTTGGCCGAGGCCCAGGGCATCACCCCGGTTGCGCGCTTCAAGACGCCGCTCAGCGGCGAGACGATCGCCGACGACGTCATCCGCGGCAGCGTCACCTTCCAGAACGGGACGCTCGACGACTTCGTGCTCTTGAAGTCGGACGGCTACCCGACGTACCACCTCGCAGCGCAGGTGGATGACCACCTTATGCAGACAACCCACGTCCTCCGCGGCGAGGAGTGGCTGCCCAGCGCGCCTCGCCACGTGCTCGTCTACGAGGCCTTCGGTTGGGAGCCACCCCGCTTCGCGCACCTCTCGCGCATCCTGGGGCCGGACCGGGCCAAGCTCTCCAAGCGTCACGGCGCGCACGCCGCGTTGGAGTACCGCGACCAGGGCTACCTGCCGGAAGCCGTCGTCAATTTTCTCGGGCTCCTCGGCTGGTCGCTGGATGACCATACCGAAATCATCGATCGCGAGACGCTCATCCAGCACTTTGATCTCGACCGCGTTTTGCCGAACCCGGCCGTCTTCAACACCGAAAAGCTCACCTGGATGAACGGCGTCTACATCCGTGAGCTGCCGCCGGACGACCTCGCGACATTGGCGAGCCCCTTTCTGCAGAGGTCTCTCGGCCGGCCCGTCGATCCGGATCTCCTGCTCAGCATTACCCCTCTCGTCCAAGACCGCATCAAGATCCTGGCCGACATCGTGGACATGGCGGACTTCTTCTTCGCGGATGGCGAGCTTCAGTACGACATCGAGGCGCTACTCGGCAAGCGATATGCCGGGGATCCCGCCGGCGCCGCCCGCGCGCTGGAGCTCGTCGTGCGAGCGGTCAGCGATCTCGAGCCGTGGCAACACGAGACCCTCGAATCGGCGATCCGGCCGCTCGCCGAAGAGGTCGGCGTCAAGACCGGGGAGCTTTTCGGCGTCATCCGGGTGGCGGTGACGGGGAAGACGGCGACGCCGCCGCTGTTCGAGACGATGGCGTTTCTCGGGCGAGACCGCACGCTTGAACGCCTCGGGTCAGCGATCGCGCGACTGGTCTAGCGTTAGAGTTCCGCAGTTCATCGTCGGCCTCATCCCTTCGATACCTCAGGATGAGCGGGAAGGGCACTTACAGAGCGCTTGGTCGGTAAACCGAGCGCTTTCTCGGTATAATGAGCGCTCGCTCGATAATTCTTGCATTTATGTCCAAACCTCTTGACGACGGTCTGGGGCGGGCGTCTAATACTGGTAACTCAAATGTGGAACTTAGATGAAGAGATGAGAATCAAGATGGACGCGGCAGGCAACGGGAAAAGCGGGAGAATGGCAGGGGTGGGGATCGACCTGTCCGACTTCGGGGCCCTCACGGCCCCAACCGCTCCGGTGAACCGGAGTGGACCCGGACCTCGGCGTCTTTCATCTGCGGGGGCAAACGCCGCACCCCGAGGGGTCTCGCCACCCCTGTAGGCGCACAGAACCGCCGTGTCATGGGCTCCACGGCGGTTCCTGGACCAGGAGCGGCCGCCCCGAGAAATCGGGGCGGCCTTTGTTATTAGCTCGCTCGCGCTACCGGCGCTCTCGGCTCCTTAACCGGTGCGACGATCCCGTTCAACCCGGGCAGTTCCATTCGCAGACGCCCGCTGTGCACCAGGAACATGGCGGCGATGGCGCCGTTCAGGTCGAAGTCGTCCTTCCAGAGCACTTTTCCGACCCGCATCCCAACGAGAATAGCGGCCAGCAGGCTGGACAGCCCTCTCGCGTCGACGTCCTTGGTGTTGTAGATGCCTTCCTCGGCGCCCCGCCTCACCATCGTCTCCATCCACTGCCGCCTCATCGCCCAACCTGCCTGGCTGCTCTGGTAAAGCTTCTCGTTCTTGAGGGCCTCCGCCCAGATCTCGATGTCCAGGCGCATGATGTTATCTATGTTTGGGTCATGCATCGTTTCCATGAAGAAGGCCGCGATGTCGCCGAAGGCCGCGCGCATGTCGCCGGCCTCTTCCAGCATCGTACGCAGGCGTCCGACCACTTCGTTGGCCGACTGCTGGATGACGGCAGCGATGATCTCGTCTTTGCCGCCGAAGTAGTGATACAAGCCGCCGGGGGTGATCGCCGCCTCGCGGCAGATCTCATCAGTCGTCGTTCGGTGGAAGCCGCTGCGCAAGAAGCAGGTACGCGCGGCATCCACGATCTCCTGCCGTCGCGACTCCAACTCTTCCGGCTTAAGCTTTGGCAACCGGTTACCCCCTCCTGTCGCCCTTGTATAGCGAGCGCTCGCTATAGCTTGGCTCGATTATACGCCATGCGCTACCGCTGTCAAGCAGGCCTTGGGTCCGTGCGGGAGCAGAAAGTTTGCCGTCCTAACGGTAGCACGACTGACTTGCGACGACGCGCGGCTATAAGGGGCCCCGGCTGCACATGCTTCGACAGGCTCAGCACGAACGGGATTCGGGGCTAGCGATTTAGTCGAGGAAGAAGTCGCCGACGACGCCGACGAACAGCTCGGGGGAGGTGTGCATGGCGGCGTGGCCCTGGCCGGGCAGCAGTTCGACGCGTGCGTTCGGCAGAGCGCCCGCCAGCGCCTCCGCGTCGGCCTGGTCAGCCTCGGGGCTGCGCTCGCCGACGAGGACCAGCGTCGGTGTCTGAAAGCCGGCGAAGGCGTGCAAACCGGATCGAAGTCTAAGCAATGAGAATGAACGCCACCGC
>CAYZLC010000050.1:0-512 GCA_964479365.1 uncultured Dehalococcoidia bacterium | reverse complement strand
GCCTCGGGGCTGCGCTCACCCACGAGGATGAGCGTCGGTACCTGAAACCCAGCGAAGCGCGCCGGGTCGAAGGAATAGTCGCGGTCGGCGTGCATCTCGCGGGGGATGGTGTGGGCGTTCTTCAGCCGCTCCAGCCAGCGGGGCTGCGAGCGGAGCACGGAGAGGTCGTCGGTGGACATGTGGATGATGTCGCGCATGAACGTGCCGACGACGCCGTCGTGGTTGCCGTCAGCGAGGAACTTCTCCATGCGCTCGACGGCGCCCGTTGGATAAACGGCGCTCCGGGAGACCGTGATCCCGCCCTCGTAGACGCCGAGCCTGCGGACGTTCGGCGTGAGGCGGCTCGCCTCAAGCGCCAGCAGGGCGCCGAAGCCGTGACCGAAGAGGTTGACGGGCTCATCGGCGCTGTCAACAACCGCGATCACGTCGTCCAGTTCTCGTTCCAGCTTGTAGTTGGGTCCGTCGCCGCTGTCTCCGCGGCCGCGGCGGTCCATCGCGCGGACCGTGAAGTA
>CAYZLC010000049.1:5629-11161 GCA_964479365.1 uncultured Dehalococcoidia bacterium | reverse complement strand
ATGGCGCGCTGGGTACGCAAGATGAGCCGCCAGATGGGCGAGCCGCTGGACGCCGACATGGAGGCGGAGATCGAGCGCATGGAGGCGGGCGAAATGCCGGACGACTTCGGCGGAGGAGAGGACGATGAGTTCGCGGGCGTGGACTGAGGTCGCGACAGGGGCGGAGGCGCGGAGCGTTCGCCGATGGTTGAGACGGCGAGCGGCGCCAATAATGGCGCGTTATGGCATTCGTCTGGGGCTCGTCGCGATTGCCGGACTGGCGTACGGAGAGCTTCTGCCTTCGCCGAATGTAATATGTGACGGCATCTCAGGTACTCCACCACAGTGTCCGAGACCTGATGATCTGCTGGACGTCCTGTTCTGATGCCCATCTACGAGTACAAATGCTCCGGCTGCGGACGTGTGAGCAGCGTCTTTACGCGTAGCGTGAGCGCCCCGGTCAATGTGGAGTGCAGGCACTGCGGCTCCGCGAAGCTGGAGAAGGCGCTCTCGCGCTTCGCCTATCACAAGTCGGAGAGCGATATCCTCCGCGACTACGGCGCTGAGCCGAAGCGGCTGGAGGACTACAAGGACCCGCGCCAGATCGGGCGCTGGGCGGAGCGCAAGTTCGATGAGTTTGGCATAGATATGCCGCAGGAGGCGCGCAAGATGATCGACGCCGCCCGCGAGGGCGAGTTCCCGGAGCCGGTGAAGGACCTGTGAACACTGACGGCCTGAACGAGATCGCCGAGAACGTCCGCGCGTACCTCGACGCCAAGCACCACGCGCGTGAAGAGGCGCTCGCCCTGTCGCGAGAGGTGATCCGCCTCTCCGCCAACGCTATTCGCGCCGTCCACCGGCAGGAGTTTGACGCGGCGGAGAAGTTGCTCCAGAAGGCGAGAGGCAACCTGGAGCAGACGGCGGCCGGCCTGTCGGAGCACCGCGACATCTTCCACGCCGGCTTCCTCCACGATGCGCAGAAAGAGTTCGCGGAGGCGCATTGTACCCTCGCGCTCATCGCCGGGCGCCGACTCCCGGCGCCCGAGGCGCTGGGAGTCATGGCGGGCTCCTACCTCAACGGACTGGGCGAGACTGTCGGCGAGCTACGGCGGCACCTGCTCGACTCCCTCCGCGCGGGCGACATCCAGCACTGCGAGGAGAGCCTGACGGCGATGGGCGACATCTACGACGTCCTCATCACGATGGACTACCCGGAAGCAGTGACGTCGGGTCTCAGGCGCACCGCCGATGCCATGCGCGGCATCCTCGAGCGGACGCGCGGCGACTACACGATGGCGTATGCCCAACGCCGGCTAGAGGACCGTCTGCGCGAGTTCGAGGAACGCCTGCCGGGCAGGCCATAACTGGGGCATGCTCCAGCTATCACGCCCCTCGGGACCAGAACGCGTCGAAGGCGCCCTGGTCTTCGATCAATGACCAAAGCTCCGTGATCTTGCCGCCTCGCATGTGAACAATGTCTGCTATCGGACAGTCGTACCTCCTACCTCGGAAGTCTGCTGACTCTCGTAGGAGCGCCACGGCGTGCTCGTCGTTAGCCAGCACATCGTGAACCTCCATTGTCACGCTGCCTCCGCTCAGCTCCGCTGTCTTAGCGAAAATAGCGAACACGGCGTCACGGCCTTTGTGCTCGCCGGAGATCTGGCGGTTGCCGGGAAGATGCCACACCACGTTTGCGTCGAGCATGTCTGGCAGCGCTTCGGCGTCGCCCTTGGCAATAGCGTCATACATCCCCCTGAAAAACGCTGCGTTAGGGTGATCGGCCATGTGCATGTCTCCTTCGAACTCGGGCCTTGCTTCAGGTTCTGATCTACACCGCGATCCCGTAAAGGCGCTTCGCCTCCAACTTCAGTTCGCCCCGGAAGTCGGGGTGCGAGACGGCGATCAGCTCGCCGATGCGTTCTCGCACCGTCTTGCCGCGCAGGGTCGCGATGCCGTGTTCCGTGACCACGTAGTCCACCAGCGTGCGCGGCACCGTCACTAGAGTACCCTCCGGTAGGAGCGGTACGATCCGGGTGACGCGTTCTCCCTCGATGACGTGGCTGGACGGCAGGACGATGATAGACCGTCCGCCCCGCGAGTACTGGGCCGCGATCATGAAGGCCGTCTGCCCGCCGACGCCCGTCCAGATCTTGTGTCCGATGGACTCTGAGGCGATCTGGCCGGTTAGATCCACGAGCAGCGCGTTGTTCACCGCCACCAGGTTGTCCTGCTGCACGAGCAAGCGCACGTCGTCCGTGTAACCAAAGTCGTACAGCTCGAAGACGGGGTTGCCATCGATGAGGCGCATCTCTTCTTCGTCCAGCGCCACGAGCGCGCTGCCGACGACCTTCTCGCGGTGCAGGGTCTTGTACTTGCCGGTCACAACGCCGTCTCGGACGAGGTTGGCGATGCCGCCGGTTATCAGTTCCGTCTGCACGCCCAGATCGTGCTTCTCGCCGAGAAAGAGGCCGAGCGCGGCGGACACCGTTCCCACTCCCATCTGCACGGTGTCGCGGTCCTTCACCAGCTCCGAGGCCACAAGCGTGCAGGCCACCTCGACGACGAGCGTCTCCTCGTCGGTGCGCGGAGGGATCGGCAGGTTGCCGGTCGGAATCGCCGCCTCGCAGAAGCGATCGATTTCGGATACGTGGATGAAGTTATCGCCGCCGGTGCGGATGAAGTTCTCGTGGACCTCCGCCAGAACGGTCTCCGCGCCCTGGGCCAGACGCTTCGACATCCAGACCCCGGGGCCGAAGCTACAGTAGCCCTGCCGGTCCGGCGGCGACAACGGCACCAGAAAAACGTCAAGCGGCTGATCGAAGCCCGGCGCGATCTCGTCGGCGCGCCAGCGGCCGATCGGCAAGTAGTCGACCTTCCCCGCGTGCACCATGTCGCGGTTCAGCGGCGTGGCGTAGTTGTCCCGTACAGCGAACCCGTTCTCTTCGGCGGCCCGAAGCCATGCGAAGAGCCCCGCAGGGTGATCGATGCGCACGTTCTCAAGCTCTCCCCCGCGGCCATAGAGCGCGTCGCAGAGTGTGAAGGGTGTGCAGGTGAAAGGAGCGACCCCTACGCGATCGCCTGACTTGACCGCTTTCGCCACCTCTGCCGCGGGAGTGAGCTTATCGCCGACTTGAGAGCGCCAGTCCATGGGAACCTCCCTCAAACAGTTACCGAACGAGCAGATTGTAGCACCGGCGGCAGCAGGCGAGGTGCCGGGACTTAGTCGAGAGGTCTGTGCTCTATCTCGTAAGGAGCGTTTGCTGAGACGGCTTGGATCCGTCGACGCGCATGTCCTGGGTCTCGACACGCGATCCGAAGTCATCGTCGTCGTTCTCTTCGTAAAAGCCGTCCGGACTGCGGCGGACTACCATCAGGAACGTCTGTACTACCTTGGGATCGAACTGGGTGCCGGAGTGGCCGGCGATCTCAATGAGCGCGGCGTCGCGCGAGATGGCGTCTCGATACGGCCGGCGGGACGTCATAGCGTCGTAGGCGTCCACAACCGCGAATACACGCGCCCCTAATGGGACCTCTTCGCCGATCAGGCCTCTCGGGTAGCCCGTGCCGTCGTAGTGCTCGTGGTGGGCGTATACGATCTCCGCGGCGTTGCGGAAGAAGTCGATCCCCTTCAGGATCTGGTATCCCAGCTCCGAATGTCGCCGCATGTCCTTCCACTCGTCCCGGTCCAGCGGCGCAGCCTTGCGGAGGATGCTGTCCGCGACGCCGATCTTGCCGATATCGTGAAGAGCCGCGGCGTACTCAATCTCAGACACATCCTCGTTCGAAAGATTCATCGCGCGGGCGACGGCTGCGGCTGTGCGCGCCACGCGCCGTGCATGGCGGTGCGTCATCCTATCCCGAACGTCCAGCGCCGTGGACAGGACTTCGACGACCGCGGCCGCCAGCCGGTCATCACGCCGGTCGCCGCGCCCCTGCTTGAACCCTTTGCGTTCCAGTTTGTTGGCGTAGAGCTTAGTGTCCGCCCAGTGCGTGATCTCTTCGACCGTGCCCCCACCCCACGGGTAACCGCTGCTCCCGATCGATACGCCGAGGTAGATACTGGCGTGTTCTGTTTCACAGATCGGCGTATCCGCCAGGCTCTGCCAGAGCCGCAGCGCGAACGCCTCCGCCTCGCGCTGGTCCGCCCCCGGCATGATCACGGCGAACTCGTCGCCGCCGAGTCTTGCTGTGACGTACCGCGCGTCTGACGCTTGATTCAGGGTGCGAGCGAAGCTGCGCAGGACCAGGTCGCCGACAAGGTGACCAAATTCGTCATTGATGGCCTTCAGATCATCGACGTCGATCATTAGAAGGGAGAGTGGCCTCTTCTGACTCTCTGCTCGTTCGAGTTCTGCGGACAGACGCTCATAGTAGAAGCGGCGGTTCTGAAGCTGCGTGAGCTCGTCTCTGGTCGCGACCTCCAGGAGCTCTGCGCGTTGATGTTGCCACTGGGTGCGGACCTGTTCTCCCTCGCGCTCGGCACGATAAAGGGTGAGTTCGACGATGATGCCGGTGAGGCCGACTAAAGCGACCTCGCCGAGTAGAACAGCGGGGGTTACGGCGGCCGGGAGGAACAGCGTGGAGACAGCGGCGGCGGCTCCCACGATCGGCAGGGCCACAATCCAGCGGTGGAGCCGGAACGACCGTGTCCTCCGCTTGGGGAAGGATTCATCCGCGCCCTCACGCAGGGCGGGTCCCGCAAGCGGTTCCCCAGGGTTTATCTCTGTCATCTCTTTTTCGTCATGGGACATACTGGATAGCTATTTCCACTAGTTGCGACGCGCGGCAAGAAAAGGACGTTACCGGAATTGTGCTGCGTGGGAAGGTGAATTAACCCTTTATTTACATAATGCCGAGCCGCGGGCGCAAAGCTAATTGTAAAACCCTTGTTCTAATTCGCGGTGAACAGTACAATAGGCCCGGCCCAGCCCGGAGGAGAACATGCCCCTCGATTCCATCATCGTTCGCGGCGCTCGCGAGCATAACCTCAAGAACATAGACGTCGAAATCCCGCGCGAAAAGCTGGTCGTGATAACCGGTGTTTCGGGTTCGGGAAAGTCCTCCCTGGCCTTCGACACGATCTACGCCGAAGGACAGCGTCGGTACGTTGAGTCCCTCTCCGCCTATGCCCGGCAGTTCCTCGGACTGATGGAGAAGCCGGACGTCGACTACATCGAGGGTCTGTCGCCGGCGATCTCTATCGATCAGAAGGGGGCATCTCGCAACCCCCGTTCCACCGTCGCCACTCAAACCGAGATCTACGACTATCTGCGACTGCTATACGCCCGCGCCGGCCGGCCGCATTGCCCGCAGTGCGGCAAGCCGATCCAGCGCCAGACCGTGCAGCAGATCGTGGACACTATCCTGGAGCTGCCCGCGGGCCGACGACTGATGGTCCTCGCGCCTATCGTGCGCGACCGCAAGGGCGAGTATCACAAGATCTTCGAAGACGCGCGTAAAGCGGGCTTCGTGCGCGTTCGGGTCGATGGGCAGGTGCGAGACCTCGACGAGCCGATCGCGTTTGTGCGGCTGCTGCGGCAATGCGGCGTGCGC
>CAYZLC010000049.1:0-5619 GCA_964479365.1 uncultured Dehalococcoidia bacterium | reverse complement strand
GATGAGCAGATCACGCTGGACAGGTACAAGACCCATACGATCGAAGTTATCGTAGACCGCCTCGTGATCGAAGCCACGGACGGCGAGGAGTCGGCGCGGGCGCGGCTCACGGACTCCGTCGAGACGGCACTCCGCCTCGGTGGAGGAATCGTGCAGGTGGCCTTGCTTGCGGACGGCAAGGCCGGGCTGCCCGAGGAGGAGCGGACGTACTCCGAGCATTTCGCCTGCGTGGACTGCGGTCTATCGTTCGGAGAGCTCGAGCCCCGTAACTTCAGCTTTAACAGCCCTCATGGCGCCTGCCGGGAATGCACAGGCCTGGGCGTCAAAATGGAGCTGGATCCCGAACTCGTCGTCCCAAACAAGAACCTCTCGCTCGCCGAAGGCGCCGTCCAGCCGTGGGCGCGCACGAGCACCGTCTCGACCTGGTATATGCGCATGCTGGACGCCCTGGCCAGAAAGCACCACTTCTCGGTAAGCGCGCCGGTGAAGGACTTGTCGCCGGAACAGCTGGACCTCGTCCTCTACGGCGACCGCGGCGAGATCACCATCCACTACACCGGGTCCGGAGGGCACGACAACAGGTGGAACACCACCTTCGAGGGCGTTATCCCGAACCTCTCTCGCCGCTACCGGGAGACGGACTCTGACTACGTACGCAACGAGATCGAGAAGTACATGGCGGAGAACCCCTGCCCGGCCTGCGGCGGCGCCCGGCTCAAGCCTGAGTCCCTGGCCGTAACAGTGGACGACCGCAGCATTTCTGCCGTCACGAAGCTATCCATCGACGACGGGCTGGTCTGGGTTGAGCGGCTCCAGGGCCAGGATTCGCCACTGACGGAGAGAGAGCGGACGATCGCCTACCAGATACTCAAGGAGATCCGCTCGCGCCTGACGTTCCTCAGCGATGTCGGAGTCGATTATCTGACCCTTGACCGGCGGACCGGCAGCCTCGCAGGCGGCGAGGCGCAGCGCATCCGCCTCGCGACGCAGATCGGCTCCTCGCTGATGGGCGTGCTGTATGTCTGTGACGAGCCGTCGGTCGGCCTTCATCCAGCCGACGACGCGCGGCTGATCGCTACCTTGAAGCGGCTGCGCGACCTCGGCAACACGGTTCTCGTCGTGGAGCATGACGAGGCGATGATACGTGCCGCCGACTACCTGATCGACCTCGGTCCGGGCGCCGGTGAGCAGGGCGGCTGGCTCGTCGCCGCCGGCTCCTACGACGACGTTGCGGCCTCCGCGGAGTCGATTACGGGCCAGTACCTGAGCGGCGTCCGCGAGATTCCCGTCCCGGCGATGCGGCGGTCCGGAAACGGAAAGGCGGTCGTAGTCCACGGCGCGCGTGAGAACAACCTCAAGAACATCGAGGTGCGATTCCCGCTCGGCATGTTCATCTGCGTGTCCGGCGTCCCCGGCCCCGGCAAGTCCACTCTGGTGACAGACATCCTCTCGAAGAAGGCGGCGCAGCTGCTGTACGGCGCGCGCGACAGGCCCGGCGCGTGCGACGCTGTCACCGGTCTTGAATTGCTGGACAAAGTCGTCGTGATTGACCAGTCCCCCATCGGCCGCACACCACGGTCGAACCCGGCGACGTACACCGGCACCTTCACGCCGATACGCGAGATGTTCGCCTCGGTTCCTGAAGCGAGGCTGCGCGGCTATCGGCCAGGCCGCTTCTCGTTCAACGTGAAGGGCGGGCGCTGCGAGGCCTGCCAGGGCGAGGGCTACATCCAGATCGAGATGCAGTTCCTGCCGGATGTCGAGGTTCCCTGCGAGGTCTGCCATG
The DNA here is from genome assembly GCA_964479365.1 of uncultured Dehalococcoidia bacterium. Taxonomy (GTDB): domain Bacteria; phylum Chloroflexota; class Dehalococcoidia; order SM23-28-2; family RBG-16-64-32; genus CF-163. The sequence continues at coordinate 3,833 of CAYZLC010000049.1, read as the reverse complement.
GCGCCCGCTATAACCGTGAGGCGCTCGAGATCCAGTTCCGCGGCAAGAACATCGCCGAGGTTCTGGACATGACGGTGGAGCAGGCCGTGGAGTTCTTCGAGGCGTTCCCGCGCATCCGCACGAAGCTCCAGACGCTGCACGACGTGGGACTCGGGTACATCCGCATCGGCCAACCGGCGACGACGCTCTCCGGCGGTGAGGCTCAGCGCGTGAAGTTAGCCACAGAGCTTTCCCGCCGTGCCACCGGCCGCACACTCTACATCCTCGACGAGCCGACGACCGGTCTCTCGTTCGAAGATGTCAAAGCCCTGATGGGCGTCCTACATCGTCTCGTCGATGCCGGTAACACCGTCCTAGTGATCGAGCACCACCTCGACGTCGTAAAGCAGGCGGACCACATTATCGACCTCGGCCCCGCCGGCGGCGACCGCGGCGGCGAGATCGTGGCCAAAGGGACGCCGGAGGAAGTGGCAAGCGTGAAGGCCAGCGTGACGGGACAGTACTTAGGCGGGATCCTCAAGAAGCGGCCAGCGTGGGAGAAAGCGGCGGTCGCCGCCGGCGGGGAATGACAAACGCCTCTTGGCGGGGTCCTTTCTTTGTCCTACGCTCGTAGCGCCAAACGTAGCCGAGGCCTTCCGGCCTCGGCGGGGCCCACGGATAACGCTCTCGATGGCAAGACTCCACCGGTTGCCGCTCGAAGAACATGCATATCACGTTGCGAGCGTCACCCGCGACCGCGTCCCTATCTTCCGAGATGCCACGAAAGCCCAAGCGCTTGTTGACGCCCTCCAATGGTTACGGCAAGAACGCTCGTATCTCCTCGCCTGCGTCGTGATGCCGGACCACTTCCACGCCGTACTGGCGCCGAGGGACTCACAGACCATCTCCAGCGTGATGCAGAGCGTGAAGGGCTCCTCGGCGAGGTGCCTTGACGGTGAGGGACGCGGCTCTCTTTGGCAGCAAAGTTTTTACGACCGGGTCATTCGCAATGAGCGCCATCTGCTAGAGACCGTGAGATACATACACGACAATCCGGTGGTTGCCGGATTGGTCGCGCATCCCGCGGATTATCAGATGTCCTCCACCTTTTCTGACGCAAGCACAGATCTTGAATTGTTTCTCTAGGCGGTTCTTAGCCCTCAACGGAAGGTTCTCGGTGGGGGCGCCGAGGCTTGGAGGCCTCGGCTACGTTATCTCGGATAGGCCCCGGGACGTCTTCGATGAGCGTCAGCGACACGACCCCGACTGAGCATACACTACGTGCATGACCCGCTTCGCCCTGCGGCTGCCGCCGCACCAGGCGCGCCTCGTCGCGCTCGCGATCTCCTACCACCTCTCGCGCCCCGGGTCCGAGATCGATCCCGATACGCTCGCCGACTACGCCCATGGCTTGCGCGAGCTCCAGCCCACGCTCGAGTCGCAGCTCGAACGCGATTACTCAACGCTTGAGCTGACTTCGCTCCAGACCGTCCTGCTCTCGACTGCCCTCTCCTCCGTCGTCAGCGAGCTGAAGATGTACTCGGTGTTCGATACGATGTCGGGCGCGAGCAGGCGCCCGCGGTCCACCGCACGCGGCTTCGACGAGCGGCTGCGCTCGCTCTTCCCTGAGGTGGCGGGAGATGCGGCCTACGCATCGCAGCTGGCGGAGGATACGACGATGCTGCGCAGGGAGCTGCCTTCCGCTCGCGCCCGCGAGATGCTTGGGGAAGAGCGGCAGGCCGCGGAGACCGCCACAAAACGGCGCCAATGGTGGCAGGTTTGGAAGCGGTGATTTGGCTTGACGGGACGTGCGGCCCGCGATACATTGACTGTGGCCAAGTGAATTGCGCACTTTCCACTGAAGCAGATACGAAATTGACCCGCGGCGCACAGAACGAGGTGCTTGAATGACCTACATAATCACCGATCCCTGTATCGACGTGCTCGACAAGTCATGCGTGGAGGTCTGCCCCGTCGACTGCATCCACTACGAAGAGGGCACAGACCGCAAGTTATACATCGACCCCGACGAGTGCATCGATTGCGGCGCCTGCGAGCCGGTCTGTCCGGTGACCGCGATCTTCGCCGAGGATGACGTCCCCGCCGGCCAGACGGCTTACACCGAGATCGACGCGCTCTGGTTCAAGGACCCCGAGGCCGCCCGTGCCAAGGTCGCCGAGCTGAAGCCGGCCTAAGAGCGCCAGGACGGCACGCATAGAGACGGCCCGGCGGGCCACCTCCTAAGTTTTCGGCACAGCTTCCCAGCCGTCGATGAGCTTGGGCGGAACCCAACTGGGGTCCGGCCGCCAGTGCTCCCAAGGCTCGTCGAGTGGCGGCTCCCGGGCGAGCAGTCGCGCAAGAGCACGGTCGCCTTCGGCCCTAATCTGCCGTGCCTGCTCCGGGGAGTAGATGCCCCGCATGAGTCCCTCCTCAAGCTCGTCCTCGTCCTTCCAGCGCCACCACGAGAGGTCCGGCGCGACCACGATGTCGAGCATCTGGTCCATAGAGTCGAACCCGAGAAGCGCGCGTGACGTTTGCGTCTCCAGGTCGATGTACCACGAAACGAACTGTCCCCTCTCATTCCAGAAAAGGAGCACCGAGTGGGCGTCTCCGGGCATAGTCAGTCGCAGCATGTGGCCGACCCACGGCACGTCTTGGAGAACCCACTCGTCCTGCGGGATACGTAGCTTCTGACCGTCTGTCGTGTGCGGCCACTAGCAGATCGTTCCGGGCGCGACGTAGAGCGCGATCAGTTTGGGCGTGTCTCGAACGACGGTGACGGGACGAACGACCCATGCACGGCCTCGCCAGACTTGGCGGAGGACAACATGGTCGCCCGGCCGGAAGGCGGGCATTAACGGTACGCTTCGCGGCGGTGGCGGACTTGCCTGACGGACACGAGCGTGGCCCCATCGTCTACCTCGTAGAGAATCCGATAATCGCCAACCCTAAGGCGATAGGCGGAGACTTCGCGAGACAGTTTCTTCGCGCCGCGTGGTCGAGGATTGGCTGTTAGTTCTTTGATGCGGCTCCAGATACGATCGATTAGTTCCGGTGAAAGCTTTCGGATTTCCTTCTCGGCCGCCCGCTTAACTTCGAGGCGGTAGAAGGCCATCTTGTCGGAGGCGCTCTTCGACCTCTTCCAGCGATGACACCGGCTCGTCGCGGCGCGCTAGGATAACGCCGAGATCGTGGAGGTCTTCTTGCAGCTGGCGGTACTTGGCAATCGGGATTAATACGGCCCTTTTGCGCCCGCGGTTATCCACGACAAACTCTTCGTCGTATCTTCCAGCTTTTACCATCGCTCGTTGCCTCCGCTTTATTGTATCTCTAAGGCGTGTCTCGTTTCTCACGTAGCGTCGTGACCAGGTTTGCGATTGGCACGCGCGTCTGCTCCATCGAGTCGCGCTCGCGGATGGTGACGGCCTCGTCCTTCAGCGTCTCAAAGTCGACGGTGACGCAGTAGGGCGTGCCGATCTCGTCCTGGCGCCGGTAGCGGCGCCCAATGCTCTGGGCGTCGTCGAACTGGGTCATGAAGTGCGGACGCAGGAGGTCCCACACCTTGCGTGACACCGGCGCCAGTTGCTCGTTGCGCGAGAGGGGCAACACACCTACCTTCACGGGCGCGAGGTCCGGGTGAAACCGCAGCACGACGCGCTTCTCGCCTTTCACCTCTTCCTCCGCGTAGCAGTCGATCAGCACCGTCAGGAAGCAGCGGTCAACGCCCATTGCTGGCTCAACGACGTAAGGCACAACCTGCTGGCCGGTCGCCTCGTCGAAATACTGGAGGGTGCGTCCGGCCGCTTCGGCGTGTTTCTTTAGGTCGAAGTCCGTGCGGTTGGCGATGCCCTCGA
>CAYZLC010000048.1:3759-11280 GCA_964479365.1 uncultured Dehalococcoidia bacterium | reverse complement strand
CCCACAGCCTTCGTGGCGACATCGCCACCGCCTGTAGGAGGAATCGCCGGGCTGCTCGACAGCACCGACTCAGCTCCCATGGCAGACGCGCAGAGCAACCGCGGCGTCAACCCGCTCGCGCTCGGCGGCATCAGCTCGCTCATGCTGCTCGTGGGCGTCGCCTGGATTCTCGGCCGGCGGGTGCTACACTAGTACCGCACCCCCAACCAAGGCGGGGTGGCTGCGGAGGTCTGATGTCAAGTAATGCTCGCAAGAAGAAGCGCCCGGCACGTCGTGTCGCTGCTACTGCGCAGATCGAAAGTAATCCCTCGCCCGCCGGCAGCCCACAGGTACACCGCAAGCCTGCGCCCTTTGCCACACGGCTAGCTAACCGAAGCTTCGTCCCGGTCGCCGGCCTGGCCGCGGCGATTCTAATCGCCGTCGTCGCGCTCGTACTGTCACCGGCAGTCGATGTCGCTGGGCTGTTCTCAGACAGCGATTCTAGCCGGCGGGCAGTCATAGTGGATCAGCTCAGCGCCAATTCCCCGAACCCCGCTTTCGCGGAAACCGTAGTCCCGCTCCTCGAGGCGGACGGCTACGCTGTCGACTATTACTCCGGCGACCAGGTAACGGTGGAACTCTACCGAAACCTGCCCAAGAGCGACTACGACCTCGTCGTCCTGCGCACGCATTCGACGGCCGTAGTCTCGCGCGGGGAGGAAGACGTGCAGGCCGTAAGCCTGTTCACCAATGAGCCCTACACGGAGGACCGCTATTACGATGAGCAGGTCGATGCCAAAGTCGGGTTCGCCTCGTACACCGATGGCGGCGAGCAATGGTTCGGCATCACGACCAAGTTCATCAAGGAAAGTATGAAGGGTGATTTCGACAACGCCCTCGTCATCGGCATGGGTTGTCAGGGCCTCGTCAACGACCTCGCCGCCGAGGCGTTCGCCGCCAAGGGCGCCAGCGCCTTTATCGGTTGGGACCGCAACGTATCCGCTGCGCACACCGACAAAGCGACCGAGCGCCTCCTCCAGCTCATCGTCGGCGAAGGACTGTCCCCTGAGGATGCTACGGCGAAAACGATGCGTGAGCTGGGCCCGGACCCCTTCTACGGCGGCTCCCTCGTCTCACGGTCATAGCCACTTCCATCACCCCTCACCCGTTACCCCGTCACCCGCTTATAATGTCCCTAGCGGAGGCATTGATGCAGGAATCCAAACAAACACTAGACGAGCTCCGAGAACGCATCTCGCACGTCCTCCGCCGTCTTTGACATCCCAGCGCTAGAAGCAGAGATAGCCCGCCTGGAGAAGGAGTCGGCCGCGCCGGGCTTCTGGGACGACCCTCAGTCCGCGCAGAAGCTGATGCGACGCCTCTCCGACGCCCGCGAGCAGGTCGAGACCTGGCGCGGTACCGAAACCCGTTCGCAGGAGCTCCAGCAATTGCTCGAGCTGGCAATGGAGGAGTCCGATGACGATCTCTCGCAGGCCGTCGCCGCCGACATCGAGTCGCTGGCTCGCGAGCTGGAGGAGATGGAGCTTGGCTTGGCGCTCTCCGGCGAGTACGATCGCCGCGACGCCATCCTGGCCATCCACGCCGGCGCCGGTGGCACCGACTCGCAGGACTGGGCGGAGATGCTCCTCCGCATGTACCTGCGCTGGGCCGACAAGCGCGGCTACAAGGCTGATGTGCTCGACCTGATGGCCGGCGAAGAGGCCGGCATCAAGAGCGCCACGGTGGAGGTGCGCGGACGCAACGCCTACGGATACCTCCGCGGTGAGCGCGGTGTGCATCGCCTCGTGCGCATCTCCCCGTACGACGCCTCGAAATCACGCCACACGTCTTTCGTCCTGGCGGAGGTTATGCCGGAGGTGGAGAGCGAAGCCGAGGTCCACTTGGACCCGGACGAGCTGCGCATCGACACCTTCCGCGCCAGCGGCCACGGCGGCCAGAACGTCCAGAAAAACGCCACCGCCGTCCGCATCACGCACATCCCCACCGGCATCGTCGTCACCTGCCAGAACGAGCGCTCGCAGGGCCGCAATAAGGAATCCGCCCTCAAGGTGCTGGAAGCCCGTCTGCTCGAGAAAGAGCTGGAGCGCCAGGCGGAGGAGCATTCGCGCCTGAAAGGCGAGCACGTCTCGGCCGAGTGGGGCCACCAAATCCGCTCCTACGTCCTCCATCCGTATAAGATGGTGAAAGACCACCGCACAAGCTTCGAAACAGGCGACGCCGAAGGAGTACTCGACGGAGACCTTGACCCGCTGCTACGCGCCTACCAAAAGTGGAACCTCGGCGCCTAAACCGGTGCCGAGTCCGTAATCCGTTCGTGCTGAGCCTGTCGAAGCATCCGCCAGCGTCAGCGAAGCCTGAGCGCACCCGCCCGCAGGCGGGGCAGCCAAAGGCTGAGCGCGATCGCGGAAGTACCCCGATTCCGTTCGCCCTGAGGCTGTGGAAGGGCCCATCCACACCAGCGAAGCTTGAGCGAAGTCCTGCCCAAGGCAGGACGGAGCCGAAGGCTCAGCGCGATACGCACTCTCGCTCGCTCGTTCCGTTTTTCGCTCCGCTGCTAGCCGCCTTCGCAGTGTTCCTCTTTGCGCCCAACCCAGCCCTCGCCCAGTCCGCCCCCACCATCGCCGACGGCGGCGTCGCCAACACCTTCCCGGACGGCATGCGTTTCAGCGTCAGCGCTGAAAGCGACTCGCCCATCGAGGAGATAAAGCTCCGCTACAAGATCCTGCCCGACGGCACCGCCGCGATCGCACGGCCCGAGTTCGACCCCGCTGCATCCGTGGCCACCACCCTCGACCTCGGCGGTGACGACCTCTACCTCCCACCCGGCACAGTCATCGAATACCACTGGGAGGCGACCGACGCGCAAGGCGACGAAGCGCGCACCGAGACGGTGAGCTTCTTCTACGACGACGTGCGCTTCCAGTGGACCCCCCTCGAATCCAACGGTGTCACCGTCTACTACTACTCCGGCTCCGAGCGCGAGGCTCAGGAGATGCTCGAGACGTCCGGCGAGACCATCGAGTCGATGTCTCAGCTCCTCGGCACGGAGATAGACTTTCCCGTGAAGGTCTGGATCTACGAGAACGTCGACGATATGCGTCCGGCCCTCCAGCCGCGCAGCGAGACCTACGAAGCCTCCGTGATCACCGCAGGGGTCCGCGTCGCGACTGACACCATCCTCGTGCTCGGCAACGCCTCCTTCGATACCCTCAAGCACGAGCTCACACACGTGGTGACTGCGCAGGCCGGCGAAAGCCCCTTCGGCACGCTACCGTGGTGGCTTGACGAGGGGACGGCCGTCTACGGGCAGGGCGACCCCGGTGGCTTCGCCGACGCGGCCGAAGCGGCAATTAGACGGGGCAATGTGTTTTCGGTCCGTCAGATCACTTCTGGCCAGGGAGATCCGGACAAAGTTAATCTCGCCTACGGCCAGTCGTGGAGCATCGTGAAGTACCTGAACGAAACCTACGGTCCTGAGAAGTTCGCCCAGCTCTTCGCCGAGATCAAGGGCGGCAAGCGCATCGATGACGCCCTCGAGGCCGTCTACGGCTTCGACCAAGACGGCCTCGACAACGAATGGCGCGCCGCCAACGGCCTCCCGCCCCGCGAAACCCCGGAGCCAACCGAAGACGCCCAGCCGCAGGACACGGCCGGCCCCTCTGACCCTCAGGACGAGCCGCAGACGGAGGGGAATGACGGCAGCGGGACGTCAGCCGTGGTGATCATCGCGCTCGCCGTAGGCCTGGTCGTGCTCGCAGGCGCCGTCGCAGCCGCAGGGTGGGCGGTGGCGCGGCGGCTGTAACACGTGGGTCGTAGCCCAACACCTACACGGTGCGCCACGGCGGTGCTAACTCTTGCCCTACGGAATAATCAGCCCGCTCGGCCGCTGCTCCCCGCGCTGCGTCGGCGGCGGCACCGCCGGCTCCACCGCCGAAGTCGGCCCGCCTGCCTCAGGCGCCTCTGACTGCTCCGAGCCCGCCGCCTTGATCACCTGCTCGACGAGCGCGTCCGGATGCATCGCCCCCGGAATCGCCACTTTGTCCGCGATCACCGTTAGCGGGACCGCCTGCACGCGGTAGCGGTCCCCCAGCTCCGGGAACTCGTTCACCTCAATCACCTCCGAGCGCACATTCGGGCTCGCCAGCGAGAGCTGGTAAGCAGCCCGCATCATCTGCGGGCAATAGCCACACGTCGGCGTCACGAAGACACGAACGCTGATCTCGTCCCGCAGCTTCTTCAGCTCCTTGACCGACTCTTTTGAAAGCAGCACCTCGCCCCGCGAGATATCGACAATCGACTCGAGGAACGCCGGGAATTCCGTCCCGCCGGGCATGCCGTAGTACTTGAACGCGGCGCCGTCACGCCCCCGCAACACAATCCCCGGGATTCTCTCGATGCCGAACTTCGTCCGCTCCTCCGCCGACTCGTCGAAGATGTGGACCCGCAGGCTGATGCCGTCGCTTAGCGATGCCAGCTCCTGTAGCATCTCGCGCGTTGGCTTGCAGTACGCGCAAGGACGCCGCCCCGGCACTTCCAGCGACAGCTCTCGCTCAGTGAAGTAATCGATCTTCACCGGCCCCAGCAGCTCCGCCGCGAACTTCTGCCGGATCAACTCCTGGTCCTTCAACGGAATCATCCTCGGTGCCTCGCCTAACAGCTAACAGCCAATAGCTAACTGCCATCCCGAGTCTTCCACCACACCAGCCCAAGCCGTTGCACGGCAGTCACCGAAGCGAACGCCGCCAGCGCCCAGAGCATCGCAGTCACGCTGTCGTCCCATACGGCGTCCAGTATAAGACCCACCCCGATCACGATGACTCGCGGCGCTCGGCTGAACAACCCCTCCTTCATCTCGAGACCGATGATCTCCGCCCGCGCCCGCACGTAACTGACAAGAATCGACGCCACTGCAGCAATGAAGATGAGTAGCTCCTCCGTCCGGTCGCCCCGGTCGCTGAAGTACACCAGGAGCCCGAACAGCACCGCCGCCTCCGATACACGGTCTATCACAGCGTCAAACACGGACCCGAAGTCCGTCGCCTGCCCCGTTGCCCGCGCCAGCGCCCCGTCGAGCATGTCGAGCGAGCTCGCCGCGAGGACGACTGCACCCGCCGCGACCAGCTCACCGCTCCCGGCCAGGACCGCGGCAACGATATTGCCGGCCACCCCGGCCACGGTGAGCATGTTCGGCGTCACGCCGATCCGCGCGAGAAGATCGACAATCGGGTCCGTGAACCAGCGCGGTGCGGAGCGCGGAAGTAGCGTTGGCATCAGGCTAACCCTTGGCCCCTCGTGGCCATGCACTCTTCGTAGTAGCCGCTGATCTGCGCCGAGACAGCCTCCCAGTCGTACCGCTTGGCTGTCTTCACCGCCCGCTGCCCCATCCGCTTGCGCAGCGCCTGGTCTGCGAGAAGGCGCTTGAGCGCTGTCGCCAGCGCGGCGCTATCTCTCGGCGGCACCAGGAACCCCTCGTCACCATCCGTAAGCACATCCGAGAACCCCTCGATGCGAGACGCGACGATCGGCGCTCCCGCCGCCAACGCCTCCAGCAGTACGATGCCCATGCTCTCGCCACCGGTGTTGGGCGCGCAGTAGATGTCGGCCGTCTTGAAGTAGCTCGGCTTCGCCTCATCCGGCACGTATCCTGTGAACACCACATCCTCGAGCCTGTTCCGCTCCACGTACAGTTCGCAGATGCTCCGCAATCCGCCGTCACCGCCCACAACAACGAGACGCGTGTCCGGGAAGTCGCCCTTCAGCTTGGCGTAGGCCTCAAGCAGAAAGGGCAGCCCCTTCCGCTTTTCCAGCCGGCCCAGGAAGAGGATGTTTCGCTTGCCATCCCCCAGCTCCGGGATCGGCTCGCCCTTCGCGAAGAAACGGCAGTCCACTCCGTTGGGAATGATTCGATAGCGGTCCGCGAAGTGCTTGCCGATGAGCCGCAGCGCCGGCCGCGAGACCGCGATACGGCCGTGCATTCGACCCCACCACGGCCGAATGATGAACTTGGAGTACGCGTACAAGCGGCTTCCGCCCTCCCGAGCAGCGTGGAACGTCGCGACGTTCGTGGCCTCCGAGTAGCGCAGGAACTGGAACGGCAGCAGCGGCATGAACGGCTCATGGATGTGCACGACATCGAACTTCTCGCGGGCGCAAAGCTGCTTTACGCGCGGCCCGAGGTTGTACGAGAGGCAGATGTTCGCCACCGAGCCCGTCGCGGGCAGCCCGAAAGCGCTCTCGCCGATGATCGTGACGCACCCCCGTTCGTCGCGCCCGGGACGCGACGACGGCGCGATTATCCGTACCTCGTGCCCCGTTGAGCTGAGCCGCTCCGCGAGGGGGGCGATATGCAGATTGACGCCGCCCGGCGTCGCCCAATCGTACGGTGTCACCAGCGCGATTTTCATGGCGCCGTTGTCGCTGCCGAGAAGGCCGGTGTGCGCGAGCTCGACTCCGTTCGTGCTAAGTCCATCGGAGAATCTTCCTCACGATACCCCGGGCAGGAGTCCATCGAAGGCGAAACGCGATCACTGCCAAGAACACCCCGATAATTGCCAAACCCCCGCCGACTTCCCACCTCTTACTTCTTACTTCCTACTTCGTACTTCCCAAAGATTCGCCAGACAAAGCTCCGCGCCGTAGGCCCCCATCCCATCGCGCGCGGCGTCGCCCGCATTCCCCGCCACGTCTGGCGCGCCAGGTGCCGTACACCGATGCGCTGCCATTGCACCGCCGGGCCGTATGCTGCGCGAGTCGCGCGCGTCCTGATCGCTAGCCTCAGCTCCTCAGCAGTTCGCCCCGCGAATTCGGTGTACGCCGACCCAATCGCCTGAAGGAAATGCGCGTCGCTCCCGCCGAGCTCCGCCAGTCCCAACGAGCGCCGGTTGAGCGCCGCCGCTCGCCGGATGCTGACCCGCGCCGCAGGCGAACGGCACGCCACCTCAATCCCGTCGATGTCGCGAGCGAACCGCTCCAGCGTCCCCGCTCCGATGCTGCACGTTAGCCAGCTCAGCGGGTGCGGCACCACACAGAGCCCGCCCTGCCGGTGTACCTCCTCAAGCACCTGCTCCAACGGAACAAGCGACGGCACAGGCTCCTCGACGTACAGCGCCAGCACGTGTCCCTCGATTGCCGTCGCCTCCATGCCAGTAACCAGGTCGAACCTGTACTGGCCCTTCGCCCACTCCTCTCGCGCCGCCAGCGCTCCCCGAACGTCGTCGTGATCGACGATTCCGATTATGTCGAGCTCCGTCTGCGTCTCCACATACTCAAGCAACTCGCCCACCTCCGCCATCCCATCACTAAACGCCGTATGTATGTGCAGGTCCGCCTTGCTGGGCGCTACGTCATTCTGAGCGGCCACGGCGGTCTCTCGTGGAACCTTGCACCTTCGCGAAGGAATCTGGCGGGGCGGGGTGCTGCGCGACAGTCTCAGCGCGCACGTCGGTGCTCGCTTCTATCGCGCGAGGTTCCTCGACTGCGCTCGGAATATCCCATATCTTCTCCAGCACCGCCCACTGTCCC
>CAYZLC010000048.1:0-3659 GCA_964479365.1 uncultured Dehalococcoidia bacterium | reverse complement strand
TTCCTCGACTGCGCTCGGAATATCCCATATCTTCTCCAGCACCGCCCACTGTCCCGGATGCGCCCGCAGCCGCGCCTCCAGCCGCTCGATGTACTCCAGCATGGCCATCCGCACATGCGCCTCGAAGTCGCCCGTGCGCTCGAGGCGAAGCGGTTCCTCCACCCAGGCCTCGAGAACGTATTTGCTCTTTCGGATGCAGAAGCAAGGAAGCACCGTCGCGCCCGTGCGCAGACCCACCTCAATCGGCCCCGTCGGCATCAGCGCCGGCACACCGAAGAACGGCAGCATCTCCTTCGGCCCCTCGATGTCGCGGTCGCCCATGAGCGCGACGACCCCGCCGCGCTTCAGGGTTTGGAACACGCGCTTCACGTTCCCCCGGTTCACCGGCCCGAACGTATGCCCCTTGCTCCCTCGGAACTCGTCCATCAGCTTCGACATCCGCAGGTGCACCGGCTCCGTTAGTGCGAAGACGTGGATCCCCAGATGCGCCAGCGCCTGGACCCCGAGTTCCGGGTTCCCGTAATGCGCGCTCAAGATGATCGCGCCCTTCCCTTCTGCGATCGCCGGCCGCAAGTGTTCATCCAGCCCGTGATGGACGAACCGCCGCTCAAAGAAGCGCGCCAGGTCCAGGCGAGGCAGGTGCGCGACGTCCGCGTAGTAAAGAGCCACGTTTCGTAGCACCTGCTTCGCGGCCCGCCGCACCTGCCGCTCCGGCGCGTCGGGCATCACATGGCGTAGGTTATCGTGAATGTTCCGCCGCACGCCGGGTACTAGGTGGTAGGCGACCCAAGCGGTCGCCCCCATCAGGGAATAGAGGAACGACAGCGGCAGCCGCCCCAGGGTGTGGAAGGTGATCCAGTAGAGCAAGAACTTCAGCATCGGTTCACCATATGAACGCGCCCCGTTCGTGCTGAGTTTATCGAAGCGTCCACCTTACGTCAGCGCGCTGAGTCCATCGAAGCCGGAGCGCACACGAGCCATGTCGCAAAGAGAACGCGAAGTCACTCCTCCTGGTAATAATCCGCTCCCAGGTGCGTGATCTGCTCCTCCCCCATCAGCCAGCGCAGCGTGTTCTTCAATTTCGTCTGCTGGATGAACAGGTCATGCTCCGGGTACACCTCAGGCGCGTGCTGTGGGCTCTTGAAGTAGAACGAGAGCCACTCCTGGATCCCCGTCATTTCGGCCCGCTGCGCCAGGTCCAAGAAGAGCACGAGGTCCAGCACCAACGGTGCCGCCAGGATCGAGTCGCGGCAGAGGAAGTCGATCTTGATCTGCATCGGATAGCCCAGCCATCCGAAGATATCGATGTTGTCCCAACCCTCTTTGTTGTCGCCTCGTGGTGGGTAGTAATTGATCCGCACCTTATGAAAGATATTGCCGTACAGCTCCGGGTAGACCTCCGGCTGCAAGACGTACTCCAGCACACCCAGCTTCGACTCCTCTTTCGTCTTGAAGCTCTCCGGGTCGTCCAGCACTTCCCCGTCGCGATTCCCGAGGATGTTCGTCGAGTACCAGCCGTTCACACCCAACATGCGCGCCTTCAGCATCGGCGCGAGCACCGTCTTCATCATCGTCTGGCCGGTCTTGAAGTCCTTCCCGCAGATGGGCACGCCCCGCTCGTTCGCCAGCGTGACCAGTGCCTGCGTATCCACCGTCAGGTTCGGGGCGCCGTTCGCGAAGGGAACGCCCTCCATCAGCGCCGCGTAAGCGTAGATCATCGAAGGCGCGATGCTCTCGTCGTTCGCCTGCATCGCCGCCTCGAAGTTCTCCAGGTTAGCGTGCGCCTCCCCAGGTTCAAGGTAAATCTCAGTCGAAGCGCACCACACAACGACCAGCCGATCGCAGCCGTTCGCTTCCTTGAACCGCCGAATGTCCTCGCGGATCGCCTCCACCGCCTCCATCTTCGTCCCCGTTTGCTTCACGTTCGTGCCATGAAGCCGCTTGACGTAGAAGTCGTCGAACACCGCCGGCATCGGCTCGATCGTCTTCAGAAAATCCGCGATCGGCTCGACATGCTCGTGCCGGTCGAGCACGCCGCACTTCAGCGCCGACTCGTACGCGTTGTCCGGGATCGGGTCCCAGGCGCCGAAGACGAGCTGATCGAGACCCGAAAGAGGCACGAATTCCCGCACAAGAGGCATCTGCCCGGCCGTCCGCTTGCCCAGCCGTATCGTCCCCATTTGCGTGAGCGAGCCGATGGGCCGTCCGGTCCCCCGCCTGGCATGCTCCACACCCGAAATGAACGTCGAGGCGACTGCGCCCAATCCGACCAGCAGCACGCCCAACCGCCCGCCGGCAGGCGCAATCGAATGCGTTTCGGTCTCGACGAAGTCCTTTGCTTCCAAGACAATCCCTTTCTGCCGCGCCAGCGACATCAACGGCCCGTGCCACTGCGCCGGTACCCTGCCCGTGCTCGCCCAATGCTCGACCGTGCTCTGACGCCTACCCAGCAGGCTCGCCAGCGCGCTCTGCCCCCCAAACCGCCGGATAATGCGCTCCGACGCCTTTGGCTGCTTAACATCCACGGCGTCCAGCATAACGACATTTTCGTTACGCTGCAACTCCCGGAGCGCCCACCTGTAGTCGCCCCACAGCCTCCCGCAGACGACCCACCCCCCTCCCCGCTCCTGCGTTATCGAAGGAACGAGCGGAGCACGGCTCCCGCTGAGTAGCGCCCCCCGGCCTCCCTCAACCTCCGCGATACAGGAGTAGAATGAAGCCGCAATGAAATTGCGCATCATCGCACTGACACTGTTGGCGACGACATCGTACCTCCTTGCCGACTCGAAGCCCGCGCTCGCGTGTACGCCCGACGATCGCTATAACCCCGTCCGAGAATCCAAGGTCATCGTTGCCGGGCGCATTACCGGCTGGGAGCACACGTCCGACCTTTACAAGGAGATAGGCGTACCGCCGATCCCATCCGCTGTCAAAGTGAATGTGCGGGTTACGGTCGCCGTTGATCAAGTTCTGAAGGACTCGACATCCTCCCCCCTTGTGTATACCGATCGTGGGCTTTTCATCGCCTACGATGGGGTGCGAGAATGGGGTATCAGTTCCGATTGCGCGGGAGGAGCCTTTCAGGCCGACGCCTCCGAGGGCAAGTACACCATTGTCGGTCTAAACGACGACAGAGGACCGCTCAGGCCGGAGGCATTCTTCTTCCTTGGAAATGACCCGTCCGGCTCAGAATATGAACGAGCGTTGGACCGCATCGAGGAGCTGGGAAAGAACCGGTTTCCGTACGTGCCGGTGAAGTTGTTCTACTTGCTGGGAGTCGCCAGTGCTGTAGTCACCACGGTGGCGGGTGTCCATATCGTCCGGAATCGTCTCTTGCTCACCGCACGCGACGATTGATTCACCGCCCCGCGCGCGGCTTCGGGTGGGACACCTCGGAGCCCGTCCTCACGCCTGTCTTCAAGGATCAGCCTAATCGCCTCAGCCAGATTGTCGCGGGCCTCTTCTTTCGTCCGGCCTTGCCCATTTCCGCCGGGTATCTCCGGACAGTAGGCGATAAACCACTTCCCGTCTCGCTCGATTACAGCCGTGAACTCATTTCTCATGGTCTGCCTCAATCTCAATTCTGCACAAAAGTATACTCTAGACCCGTCCCACGATCCGTTCATACGCTCCAAAATCCGTCTCTAAATTCGCTTATT
>CAYZLC010000047.1:0-11555 GCA_964479365.1 uncultured Dehalococcoidia bacterium | reverse complement strand
GCACCGTTGGAGCGAGTGTTGGAGAATGCACTGGACTGGGAGCACCTCCCGTGGCTGCACAGCCAGGACGTCTCGTCAGTGGAGCTGTATGAGGCCGGCGATTGGGGCTGGCAGGCGCGAGTTGGCTGGCAACCGCCGGAGCGCGGAACGATGGAGTTCGAGCTCCTCCTGAACCACAAGTTGAACGCGTGGGTCTCGCGCAATAGCGACAACATTATGGCGGGCGAGATATGGAGCTACGCCACAGCCACGAAGCCGGCTCGGACTCGCGTGGACATCCAGTTCTGGGCACCGGAGACGGCCCTTCCCCACGCCGAGCACTTAGTGACGCAGTACACGACCCTGTATAAGCGCCTCTGGGACCAGGACGAGGAGATGTCGCGCGCGCGCTTTCTGCGGCTAACGGAGAACCTCGTGCGCAGGAAGCCGCGCGCGAAAGCTGGCCCTGGGCACGGTGCAGGAGCTTGGGCAGCGCCTTCCGCTCGTGGTCGAAATGAACGATCAGCGCTACCGGCTCGTACAACTGAACGGCGATATTGTTGTCCATTCCGCTCTCTGCCCTCATCTGCTGGGCCCGCTGGAGAATTCGGAGATCGTCGACGGCTGCATCACTTGCCCGTGGCATGGCTATCGCTATGACGTGCGAACTGACGCCAGCGCTGACGAGCATGACCTGAAGATGTTCCCACCGCCTGAACTGCGAATCGACGCCAAGACGCGGCGAGCCGAACTGTACATGCCTGTCAAGGGCTGAGAAGGGAGACCCACGATTTCAACCGCGAAGGTCAACGGAATCGAACTCAACTACCGGGAAGCTGGAGAAGGTTTCCCGATCGTTCTAATCCACGGGTACACAGGGAACTCACGCAACTGGGCGTTGACCATTCCCGCCTTGCGCGAGAGCTTCCGCACGATCTCCATCGACCTGCGAGGACACGGCCTCTCTGAGAAGCCGGCGCGCGAGGAGGATCATTCGCTGGAGCTTATGGCAGACGACGTCCACGAGCTGCTCGGCCACCTCGGCGTGACGAGAGGCTGCCTGGTGGGCCACTCGATGGGCGGGATGGTCTCCCAACTCCTGGTGCTCTCGCATCCGGAAACTGTTCGTGCACTCGTTCTCGTAGACACGGCGGCCGAGATGCCGAAGGGCTTGCTGTACGACGAGAGGCGAAAGCAACGTGAGCGGCTGGTGCAGATCGCGCGGGAGCAGGGGATGGAGGCGGTGTTCGAGGAGCAGCTGCGCATCACGCCGGTCCACCCCGCAATGAAGGCCAATCCTCGGTACATAGACATCTGGCGGGAGCAGTTTCTTTTGACGTCGCCGCAGGCGTACATCGCGGGAGCGCATGGCATGGCGACCCGAAGGTCGCTTGTGGGCGAGTTGCCCGAAATCGCCGCGCCCACGCTCATCATCTGTGGCGAGAAGGACGATCCGTTCCTGGAACCGTCACGGCAGATGCACGCAGCGATTCCGGGTAGTGAGCTAGAGATCATCGCGGGCGCGGGGCATGGTCCGCAGATGGAAACACCGGCGGAGTTCAACCGCGTGCTCACGGGGTTTCTGTCACGAGTCCAGGAGACGGTTACCACCTGACGCCGGCGCTAGCGCTCTGCGAGTCGCGTGCGACAACAAAGAGCGCTTATTGACGGCCCTAACGACAGTCTGCTATTAATGGCGCGCAAGGGTAAGGATAGAATCTCCAATCGGAGGATCAAATGGGCCGCGAAGATTTGCTGAAGAACGTGCCGATATTCTCGGAGCTGGGACGCCGTGACCTTGAGCGGCTGGGCAAGCTGATGGTGCCGCGCGCGATAAAGGCGGGCGAAGTGATCATCAAGGAGGGCGACCAGGCGGCCGGATTCTTCGTAATCAGCACCGGCAAGGTTGAGGTTGTGAAGGATGTGGATGGCAGCAATCCACAGCAGCTGGCGACGCTTGGTGCGGGCGACTTTTTCGGCGAGATGGCGCTGTTTGAGGGCTTTCCGCGCAACGCCACCGTACGGGCTATGGAGGATACGGAATGCATGGCGATGACGCGCTGGGACTTCACCGCCGAAATGAAGAACCACCCCGAGATCGCGGTGGGCATGGTGCCGGTGCTGGTGCGGAGGCTGCGCGAAGTGGAGACAAAGCACACGCACTAGCGTTACTTGTCAGCCGTCAGTTATCATTTTTCAGTCAAGATAGCGCCCTGATCACGAAGCTCATCTGTAGGGCCGCTACGTCATTCCGTAACACCGACCACGATTCCATCGTCTAATCGACGAACACGATGGCTATACGGTTCTCGTCGAACTCAACGGTGCAGGTGCCCAGGTTGCTTCTTGCGCTGGGCATTATTGTATTCCTTGCTGGTGCTGCCTCACTCGCTGCTTCCGGGGAACCTAGCGTGTCAGTTATTCTCCCCGCGTCGGTCGTGTTCGGTATGGGCCTTTACTTCAACGGCGCCAGACGCTACGACGTGATGGACGACAAGATCCGCACCGTCGGGATCTTGGGCCAGCGAGATCTACTCTTCGAGAAGATCCATGCCTTCGAGGATGCACAACCCGAGTCCTTCACTTCGCGTCTGCAGTCCTTCCTTACTGGTGCGCCGCCGTCTTCTGGCATCGCGGTAGAGGGGGATCATTCGTTCTTCTCGCGACAGAACTACCTTTGGGTGCGGGATCGTGAGGCTTTCCTCCGCGTAGCCCGCGAGGCACTGGCCGCCTGGACGGCCACTCGAACAATCACTCCGCGCTCCGGAACCGAACCGCAGCGCGAAGGTTAGCGTGGGATAGGCCAGCCGACTGACCGAGCGTCAATGAATAATCGCGCCGTGGTCGCGAAGCCGCTTCTGCAATAGCGATACATCTAGCTGCTTAACGGGAACTCCGGTTTCAATCGCCAACGCGGCAGCGGTGCCGGCGGCCTCGCCGGTGGCCATGCAGGGTGGGATCTCTTTCGTCGCGTGGTGAACGCGGTGATCGACCGAGATGCAGCGGCCGGCGACGAGGAGGTTATCCACCGCGCGCGGTAGCAGGCTGCGATAGGGGATGTTGTAGACGCAGTCGTATTTCGTCCAGTGGCCTGTGCGGGCGATGACGTCATCGAACGGCCGATCGAGGTCCTCGCGCGTCATCACGTACTCGCCCTGGAGCCGCCTCGATTCGGTGATACCCAGCTGATCGGCGATGAGGGATACCGTCGCGTTCTCGAACCCCGGCACGGAGGCGCGGAGGCGGCCGGCTTCGGCCATGACCATCTCGCGGCAATCCACCAGTGCGTCTGAGACCTCCATTGGGTCCGTTGCGTCGATCTTGCGGGCCGTCCTCGCTTCGCCGCCCCACGGCACGAGGACGCGGCCACCTCCGGGCGTGTGGAAGAAGAGGCCTTTGATGGGTAGAGCCGAACCGTCCACGTTAGACATCTCGAACCAGAGCCAGGGGTGAACGCGTTCCAGCTCGAAGGGCTCGCCGGCGGCGGCTAAGATATCGCCGTCGCCGGTGGCGTCTATCACTACCTTCGCTGAAATTGCCCGGCGACCATTCTTGTTCTGAACGACGACGGCCTGGATCTTGCGGTCTTCGATGACGGGTTCGCAGGCCCAGGTCTGGTAGAGCGGGCGGACGCCCGATTCCTTGAGCATCTGGTCCGCTGCGAAGATGAACTCGTGGGGCTCGAACGCGACGGAATAGCGAACGCGATGCGGCCCGCTGCCCCAGACGAGACCCCACTGTGAGTAGTGTTCCACGAGCCTGGGATCAGGGTCGTTCCACTGCTCCTGCGGCGGGTAGTGGACAGCACTGCGGCGGTCCATGCGGTCGACGATCTCCTGGCAAAGACCGGCAACGGCCTGACGGCCGTTGCCGTCGTCCATCGTGAGCAGAAGGATGATCAGGCCGCCCGTGGCCAGGCCGCCGAGGTAGCTGAAGCGCTCCAGGAGAATCACGTCGGCGCCGTTGCGGGCCGCAGCGACCGCGGCGGAGAGACCGGCGGAGCCGCCGCCCACAACCAAGACGTCCGGCCGGGCGAAGACGGGCACGCTTGCCTGCGGCAGTGTGATGTGGCCGTGTGTGTTCTCAGGCAACGGAGCTAGGCTTCTAACGTCCGCGCGCTACCGGTCAGGCGTCAGGCTACGCACATATCGCGGGCTGCTCGTGTGTATTGTCCGCCAGTCCGAGAAGGCGGCGACCCACTTGTGACCGGTAGCTTGCGGCATGGCAGCCGCCATTATCGCGCAGCCGTGTCAGTTACGCCACTGACCCTTGCCGACCCGCGTTTTGCGCGCGGCCTGCGCGTGCAATAGCGTACCTTCCTCCACCAGGTCCATGGCATCCATCTTTCCGAAGGCGTACGGCAGGAAAGCGTCCGGATCAACCTCGCAGAGGACGCGCCCGCTCGTGTAGACGTCACCTTCGGTGTAGACGGCTTCGATGACCTGGCGGACCGGGACATCCGATACGGGGTCGTGCGCGGAATCGCGGAAGATCAACTCTCCGCGTCCGCGCTGCGCCGTCTTCGTGTTCGTGTCGCCGGTCACGTGGATAAGCTGTGGGGGGGAGTCAAAGCCAACGCCGTCGGCGCGGGGCGTGAACTTGAAGTGGAACGTCGAAGTCTCCCGGCGGCCGGTGGCCGCAGCGCCGGTCATGCGACCCCGCAGGCTCAGGAAACGGATCTCGTGCCGTTCAGCGTAGCCCCAAACGTGTTCATCCTGTTGCTCAAAGATTATCCGGGCCAGCTTCTTGGGCTCGCCGTAGAGTTCGCGGCCGAAAGTGACCGCCTCAGGAGTGGACATTGGCATCGTGAGGCAGTAGTTCCCGATGATGTCCTCGTAGCGAGCCCTGATGTACAGCGCCGCGCCCATGAAAGGCCCGACGCAGTTGGAGTTGGCGACTTCGCCCACCCAGGCGCTGCCAAGCGGTTCTGGGGTAGGCTCGAGCGGGGGAGGCAGCAGCTCGCGCACGATGTCAGACGATGTCTCGAACGTGACGGTAAGGCTGCGTGCGCCGAGGAAGTGGCAGCGCGAGTACGTCTTCTGAATGCGCCTGATCTCGTCTAGCGTTTTAACGAACCGCAAGTGCTCCTCCTGAACGGGGGTTCATGTTAAAGGATGCATGGCGTCTCAATGTGTTGCGTTTGGGGGCAAAGAAAGGAGCGGACGGCGCTGATGTGCCGTCGCTCCAAGTCTGACACCCTTCTCTGCTGTGAGTGCTTGCAGCATCAAGGCTATCGATACTGGGCTTGCGATTCTGTAACAGGAGGGGTGTGACTCCTCGTTTTCGCCGCTGCAAACAGCCGCTTCCGATAGAATACGCTGTTTGCCATAATGGTACGCACATGCTCCGGTTTCGGGCGCGAGCTTAACGATGTCTGCCGAAGCCGCTGATGCCGTGGCCGCTCCGCCTGGAGCGATCGACGAATCCAACCTCATTCGTTCCGTTCTCCGCCTGGCGTGGCCCGTTGTGGTGCAGCAGGTCAGCTTCTCGATGGTCCTGCTGGTGGATACGGCGCTAGTCGGGCACCTTGGGGAGGATGCGCTAGCAGGAGTGCGTCTGGCAGGCCAGGTATTCTGGTTCTCACAGGCAGGAATGGTCGCCGTTGCGGTCGGCTCGACAGCCATCATCGCGCGGAACGTGGGTGCGAACCGGCCGGAGCTGGCGTCCGTCACACTTCGCAACGCGATCCTGATGGCCTTGGCCTGGGGTGTGATGATAGGGCTGGTGATGTGGTTCCTGGGCAGCTCGTGGCTGGGGTTGCTGGGCGCCGAGGAAGGTGCACGGCACCAGGGCACCGTCTATTTGAAGGGGGCGGCGATTGGCATGCCTTTCTGGTCGGTGCTGTACGCTGGCAGCGCTTCCCTACAGGGGGGGGGCGACACGCGAACGCCGATGATGATCGGACTCGTGGTGAACGCCGCGAACATCATTATCGCCTACACCCTGATCAACGGTGCCGGGGGCTTCCCGCAGCTCGATGTACTCGGCTCAGGCGTCGGATTCAGCGGCGCGGCGATAATAGGGGGAAGCCTCGTGCTGGTGGTGCTCGCCTCCGGGACGCGTGTAATCCACTGGTATCCCTGGGAAGCGCTGAAATTCGACCCGCCAGAGGCGCGGCGGATGCTCAACGTGGGCGTACCGGCCGGGCTGGAGCAGGTACAGTTCAACATCGCCTTCATGGCATACACGCGCATAATTGCCAGCCTCGGAACTACTGCGCTGGCGGCGCACGGCGTGACGCTGGCGATCCAGAGCCTCACGTTCAACGTTGGCTTCGGGCTCAGCGTGGCGACAGCGGCGTTGGTTGGTCAGAGCCTCGGGGCGCAGCGTCCGGATCTGGCGGAGAAGGCCGCATACGTCACGACGCGCTATTCGCTCATGTTCATGATCGTGCTCGGTGCCATTCTAATGATCTTCGGGGCCCAAATCACGGACATCTTTGTGGGCGGAGAGAAAGCTGACGAAGTCGTGGATA
The DNA here is from genome assembly GCA_964479365.1 of uncultured Dehalococcoidia bacterium. Lineage (GTDB taxonomy): Bacteria > Chloroflexota > Dehalococcoidia > SM23-28-2 > RBG-16-64-32 > CF-163. Next base: position 5,101 of record CAYZLC010000047.1, on the reverse strand, counting down.
TCGGGCGGAAGTTGCTATTCGTCTTCGCCTTCGCCATGCCCGGCCTGGCGGTGAGCCTGTCGCTCGGCGGCGCGCTGCGCGGGGCCGGTGACACGCGCGCAGTCCTGCTGATCATGGCGGGAACGACTTGGATCATCCGCCTAGTGCCGGCGTACCTGTTGGCGATCACCTTCGGACTCGGAGTGCCCGGCGCCTGGGTGGCAGCGGTTCTCGACATAAACACGAGGGCGGTACTGATGTTCCTGCGCTTCCGGCAAGGGCGCTGGAAGCAGATGAAGGTCTGATCGCGCATGCTAGAATGAACCGGCCCAATGATCATCATATATACACTCCGCAACTGCCCCACCTGTGACAAAGCGCGCAGCGCGCTGAAGGAGCGCGGCGTGGAGTTCGAGGAACGACGAGTAGACGAGAACGCGGAGTGGTGGGACGAAGCGCTGAACTTCGGTATCACCGTGCCGGTGATCATCTGGGACAACGGCGACGTAGAGATAGGTTGGGAGGGGGAACACGGGTGAGAGATCACCTAGCCGTCAGGTCTGCCGGCGCCAACCCTCCCACAAGCCTCTAAGTTTAACCGAGCGCGGAATACGCATATGAAGGCCGACTCGCCCATGCGCTTTTACGACACGCTCAGCCGGAGGAAACAGGACCTCAGTCTGATAGAGTCCGGCAGGGCGGGGATATACACGTGCGGCCCCACGGTCTATCGCTATGCGCACATCGGCAACCTCCGCTCATATCTAATGGCCGACTGGCTGCGCCGGTTGCTGGAAGCTCAAGGCTACAAGGTAAAACACGTGAAGAACATCACAGACGTTGGACATATGCGGCAGGACGTCCTAGAGCGCGGGGAGGACAAGGTTATCGCCGCGGCGCTGGCGGAAGGAAAGTCGCCGGCACAGATCGCAGATCACTATACGCAGGCCTTTATGGACGACGAACGGAAGCTCAATATCCTGCCGGCGGACGAGTTTCCGCGGGCAACGGCCAATGTGACCGAGATGGTTGATCTTACACGAACCCTGGTCGATAAGCGGTTCGCTTACGCGGTCGATGGAAATGTCTATTTCGAGGTAGGCAGTTTCCCCGGCTATGGCCAGCTATCGAGGCAGCAGTCCGAGGGCCTAGAGCAGGGCGTGCGTGTGGAAGCCGATCCTTTGAAACGGGATCAGCGGGACTTCGCGCTGTGGAAGGCGGCGGAGAGCGGCCGCACTCTGAAGTGGCCGAGCCCGTGGGGAGAGGGGTTCCCGGGCTGGCACATCGAGTGTTCGGCGATGGCCGCGAAGTATCTGGGCGCCGAGATCGATTTTCACACCGGCGGCGTGGACAACATCTTCCCGCACCATGAAGACGAGATAGCGCAGAGCGAAGCTGCTTTCGGACATCGCCACGTACGGAGCTGGATGCATGGTCAGCACCTACTGGTCGACGGACTCAAGATGGCGAAATCCACCGGCAACACCTACCAGGTTTCCGATCTGGAGCAGCGGGGGTTTGAACCGCTGGCGTTTCGATATCTGTGCTCGACTGCCCGCTATCGCTCACGCCTCAACTTCACGCTGAACTCGCTGCGAGCGGCCCAGCGGGGGCTGCTGCGCCTGCGGTCAAAGCTGCACGAAGGCGGCACTCGGGTAACGAAGAAGGCCGCTGGCGAAGGGGAGAAGCTACGGCAGGCTTTTTGGAGCGTAGCCTTCGATGACCTCAACGTCCCGAAAGCTCTCGCCGTCGCGTGGCAAGTCGCGCGGTCGCTGCTGCCGGGACCGATCAAACGCGAGCTACTGATGGATTTCGACCGGCTGCTGGGGCTGGACCTTCTGGCATCACCCGCGGTCGAGGCGGCCCCGCGTGAGGTCGAAGATCTCGTGCGAGAACGGCACGCGCTGAGACTCAACAAGTCCTATGCGGAGGCTGACGTCATCCGCGAGCGAATTCTCGCGATGGGTTGTGAAATTCGCGACGCGCGCGAGGTTACAAACGTGGTGCCGGCACCAGCATGGGCCCGGGTGGCCCCCGCAATCTCGTCAAGCGGCGACGTCGAATCGCTGTTGGGACAACCGGACGAGGTTGAGTTCACGATCAGCATCGTGGCGCGGCAAGGATGCGCTGAACTGGAACGATGCCTGACGTCGGCTCGTGGGTGGGCGACCGGCGTTCAGGCGGAAATCATCGTAGTCGACAATGGCTTTCAGGACGATTGCCCCGCACTCATCGATGAGATAGCCGCCCGCGACGAGCGTGTGCGTGTGTTCCACGCGGACCACTTTCTGGGCGCTGCCGCTGGGCGCAATGTGACGCTGCGACAGGCGCGCGGCCGCTACGTTCTCTTGCTGGATACGAGCGTGGAACTAACGGGCGACGTATTTGCGCAGGTGCGGACGTTGCTGGACGATCCGGCCACAGGCATCGTGGGCCGGTGGGGGGCCGTCAGTGATGACCTGCGGTCGTTCGAGGAGGCGAAGTCATCCGGAGACGTGGACGCCGTCGAAGGTTATTTGATGGCATTCCGACGCGAGATCCTCAAGGATGTCGGATTTCTCGATGAGAAGTATCGCTTCTACCGGCACCTGGACCTGGACCTCAGCTTAACGGCGCGTACGCAGGGACTCAGGGTCGTAATTGTAACCGACTTACCGGTCGCTCAGCACGAGCATATCGATTGGTCCCAAACACCTCCGGAGGAGAGGGACCGCCTGAGCAAGAGGAACTTCTACCGCTTTCTCCGGAAGTGGGGCACGCGGACAGACCTGTTGGTCACCCAGGCGCGCTAGTTCTGGTCCCCGCGGAAGCGTTCGTCTAGCGAGGCGCGAACCCGGCGTTGCTGCCTACGCACGGCCGAGCGCATGGCGGCGACTCGGGTCTCGACACCCTGGCGCCAGGGTGTCCAACGCGATGGGTGGAGATCCATATTGACGCCCCACCGTAACGCAAGCGCGGCCCACGAGAGGCCGGCACCAAAGCTTGTAAGCACGATGTTGTCGTCCTTATCGATGCGGCCGGCAGCGAGCGCCTCGCAAAGTGCGATCGGAATAGAGGCTGCGCTGGTGTTGCCGTAACGGCCGACGTTGGAGAAGACCTTGTCGGCGGGCAGCCCAAGGCGCTTGGCCATGGCTTCTATGATGCGGAGGTTGGCCTGATGCGGGATGAAGAGGTCGATCTGCTCCGGCTTGAGGCCCGAGGTGGCGATGACGTCTTGCGCGGCCCGAGACATCATCTGGGTAGCCCAGCGGAAGATCTGCGGGCCGTTCATCCTGAGATAGCGATCGCCATTGGCACGGCCGTTGCCGTTCGCAGGGTGACGGGAACCGCCACCGGGGATCATCAGCAGGTCGGCGCCCGAGCCGTCTGAGCCCATCGTCGAGGCGAGTATTCCGGGATCGACGGCGGTGCGCAGAAGGACCGCCCCGGCGCCGTCACCGAACAGGACGCAGGTCGTCCGGTCGCGCCAGTTGAGGTGGATGGATAGCTCATCGGCTCCAATGACCAGCACCTGTTTCGCCCGACCGGACTCGATTTGCCCGGCGCCCATTGCCAGCGCATACACGAAGCCAGAGCAGGCGGCGTTCATGTCCAGCGCGCCGGCTCTGCGCGCACCCAGCCTGTTCTGCACGATCGAAGCCGTCGAGGGCATTATGTGGTCAGGTGTGCAAGTGGCCACGATTATCAGATCAACGTCTGAGGCGTGGGCGTCCGCAACGTAAAGGGCGTGCTGCGCGGCTCTCACCGCCATGTGGGATGTGAGCTCGTTACGCGCGGCCAGCCGTCGTTCCTCGATCCCTGTCCGGGAGGCGATCCATTCGTCGGAGGTGTTGAGGCCCATCTTGACGAAGCTCTCGTTGGGGACGATGCGCGAGGGGACGTGCATGCCCCAGCCGGCGATCTGCGCGTGGGGCATTAGACCACCCCTTCGCGCAATGCAGGCCAGTGGATCAGAGGTGGTCGCGATTCGCTTCGGGAAGCTTGCCAGGGGAAGCTGGAGAGCACGGGCTTCTCTCCCGCCATAGGCGGCTAGGCCCCATCTCCCAGGTGAAGGGATGCGGCAGCCATCTGCCAGATCTCTTCCGGGGTGAAGAACGTCGTGCGGTAGTCGGTCCAGCGGTCCGTCTTCGCGTCATACTGGCCGTCATACGCCTCCTGGACGCGATCGTATATCTCCTTGACGACGCGGCTGGTGGTGGTGAATCGGACTTCGGCGCCGCGTCGGCCGGCCTCGGCGTTGAGGATGGCCACGATGCCTTCCGATCCGGACATAGCGCCGATGACGCTGCGCTCCGCCTCCGTCCGGCCGACGAGGGCGGGGTCGTAGGCGAGGTAGATGAGACCACCCGGCGCGTTCGCCTGCTTCGCGACGCCTGCCTGGTGGATGCCGGCCTGGGTCGTGAAGACCTCACCGACGATGGGTGCTGTTCGCGGGACAGGGATGAGGTTCTGTTCGATCAGTGCGGCAAGCTCCGATAAGATAGAGAGGTCGAACCCAGGGTCGCCGTAGACGCGGATGTAAGCGGCAACGACCTGCTCGAGCGAGGTGTTGCCGGTGCGTTCTCCAAGCCCGGCGAAGACGGTGTTGACCTTACGGCAGCCGTAGCGCCAAGCGGCGACGGAGTTCGCGGTCGCGAGGCCGAAGTCGTTGTGGCCATGGAACTCGAGCTCGGCGCCCGTCTCGCGGCGTAGCGTGGAGATGAGGCGCGGGATACCCTGCGGCATCGCGGCGTAGGGGTCAGGGACGCCCCAACCGATCGTGTCGCAGACGCGGAACTTGGCGCGCCCTTCCGTCGCTTCGAGGACAGTCTGCATGAAGGGGATCACCCAACCGTAGATGTCGGCGCGGGTTGTGTCCTCCAGGTGGACGCGCGGCGTGATGTCGTACTCGCAGGCGGTGAGGATGGGCTTGAGGTATTTCTGGACCGCCTCTTCCTTCGTGTGATAGCCAAGCTTGTCGAAGATGTGGTGGTCGGAGGAGGAGGCCAGCATGCCGGTCTCTTTGACGCGGCCTTGACTGACCTCGTACAGTTCCTTCACGTCCTTCGGGTTGGCGCGGATCCAGGTCGTGATCTTCGGGTACTCGTAGCCGCGGGCGAGGAGCCGCTCCAGCACCCAAACG